>JAEELC010000178.1 GCA_016288675.1 Acholeplasmatales bacterium
TATCTTTAACAGCTTTAATATTATCTGAATCCTTAGTTTCTTCCTTCCAAGGAAGTGAAACTATAAAATCTAAATATTGTCTAATTACTCCCGATTCAGCCATTTGTACAGATGTCATTTGATATCTCTTTAATTCTTTAATAGCCTTATCATGAATCTTTTGTGGCATACCAGCATTATCAATCTTTTGCTTTAGCTCATCAATTTCTTCTTCAGTCTTACCTGATTCGCCAAGTTCTGATTGAATAGCCTTCATTTTTTCACGAAGATAATATTCCTTTTGACTTTCATCAATAGACTTCTTAACATCTTCGTTAATCTTATCTTCAATCTTAGATATAGCCTTTTCACGGTTAATATCTTCGATAATATATTGCATACGCTTAGCAAGTGATGGTTCACTTAAGTATCTATATTTGTTAGTAGTTGTCTTTAAATGACCAGCAATAATATCAATGCAATCTTCACTAGTTAAACCACTAGAGATTTGACGCATTACATCTTCAGGAGCGTTTAAGATAAATCTATTTTTAGTAATTTCATCAATTACTGTTCTAACAAGAGCTGCTTGTTCTTCTAAAGATTCTGTTGGTGGTACCATATTTGTATGTGTTACCATAAAGCATGGATCTGGTTCACTAATATCCTCAAGTACAATACGTTCAAGAACAGTGAATTTAACACGGTAATTTGAATTTGGTAATGATAACTTAGAATCTATATGTGCACGAACACCAATCTTTTCAACATCAGATGCCTTAGTATCAATTACTAAAGGATCTTTTTGAAGAATAAGGATGATTTCATTGTTATATTCCTTTTCCGCTAAATCTAAAGCGTAAACGGAGTTCTTACGTCCAACCTCTGTTCTAAAGTCATTATGTGGTAATGGAACAATACCACGTAAAGCGATAGCAGGGAAAGACTTTTTTTCTTCTAATTCTGCCATAATTATCCACCTCTTTTGCAAAGAAAATGACACTAATCTTGAGACTAGCAATTATATATTATACTAAAATTGGCAATATTGCAAGCAGTTTGCCAATTTATTTAAATACACCTATTTCTATCAAGTCAATTTTCACATTTTTCACACATTTTGATTAAAAAAAAAAAAAAAATAACCTCAAAAAATTGAGGCTATTTAATATCTAAATTTAGATTTCCTTAGCTGATGAAACAACTAAGTTGATGAACTTTTCGTAAATTAATTGACCGTAGATTTGTTGTCCACGAGTACGAGCAACTTCTTCCTTCTTTTGCTTAGTTGCAGTAGCGATTTCTACTAACTTAGCATCGAATTCTTCAGTTGATGGTTCTAACTTTTCATCACGAACTACCTTATCAAGAACAACTTGGAATAAAGCTTGACGTTGTCCGTTATTCTTAGCTGTTTCTTCGAAAGTAGCCATATCAGTACCTGATAATTGTAATAATGTTTCAAGTGGAATGTTGTAAGCCTTAGCTTGTTCAACATAACGGCTCTTGTATGATTCAACATAGCTGTTTACTAGAGATTCTGGTAATTCAACTTTAGTGTTATCAAGGATTTGGTTAACTAAATCATCGATTTGACGATTCTTTTCGCTTTCTTCCTTAGATTCTTCTAAGTTCTTACGAGTAGAAGCTTTTAATTCTTCAACTGTAGAAATATTTTCTCTCTTTAATGAAGCTACGAATTCATCATTTAATTCTGGTGTAGTCATTTCTTTTACTGAGTTAACAGTAACCTTGAATACAGCAGCCTTACCTTCAAGTTCCTTTGCAGCATATGGAGTTGGGAATGTAACATTAACATCCTTAGTTTCTCCAGCCTTCATACCAATCATTTGGTCTTCGAATCCAGGAATAAATTGACCTGAACCGATTTCCATTTCGTATCCTTTAGCAGAACCACCATCGAATACCTTACCGTCTACAGAACCTTCGAAATCGAAGTTAGCTGTGTCACCCTTAGCGATAACTTGTTCAGCCTTTTCATTTAACTTACCTTGAGCCTTTAATAAGCTGTTAATAGATTCGTTAACTTCTTCATCAGTAACTGTAGTGTTCTTCTTTGCAACTTCTAGACCCTTATAAGCTGGAAGTTCTGGTTCTGGATATACATCGAATGATAGAGATACCTTAAATGCAGTACCACGTTCGATCTTAGATTCTACACCTGGCATAGGTTGAGAAATTACTCTATGAGCTAATTCCTTATTAGCTAAGATTTCTTGATAGAATCCGTTAAATAATACATCTAAAGCTGTATTGTATAATGATTCAACACCAAAATGCTTTTCGAATTGAGCACGTGAAATGTGACCCTTACGGAAACCTGGAATTGAAACGTTCTTTACTTCTTGTTCAAATGCAGCGTTTAATGCATTTTCAAATTGTTCAGGTGTTACATCAAATGTAACTTTAGCCTTGCTACCTGCTAAAAATTCAGTATTCATAATTTATTACTCCTTTTAAATAGTAATTAACTTAAATTAACTATTAATTTATACTGATATATTTTAGCAAATCTAAAATCAAAAGTAAAGTATCTTCCCATTTAATTTAGTAACTGTAATAAACCATAAAAAAAGAGCTTTAGGTAAAACCTTAAGCTCGTTTTTTCTAGTTAGGCATATCACTTGTTTGGCCAATTTCATCTTCAGGAATTTGTGGAATATTAATATCTTCTTCCTTCTTTTCTTCTTGTTCATCCATTGGCTTTTCTCCAATACCGTCTTCAATTTCATCTTCTTTTGACTTTTCTTTATCTTTATTGTCTCTATTTTCTTTAAATGAATTACGATATTTAGCGTATTGATATCCACCTTCACCAACAAGGTAACCACCTGATAAAGCAGATAAAGCAATCATAACCCATGAAAGTGCAACTGCGCCAAAGTTTTCACGACAAATTATTACTACACCAAATGTTAATGCAACTAAGTTAGCAACAAATTGCTTACCATCGCTCTTTTCGCCAAAAATAATAGAGCTAATGAAATAAATTAAACCACGAAGATATAAAACAGCACCTAGGAAATAACGATAATTATTAATTACAAAGCGTGAATATTTAGAACTTTCTTCATTAAAATTAAATCCACCAGTAATTAATAAAACACCAACAGCAATATCAAGAATGATTTCAAGAATGCATAACCACTTTGTGCCTTTCATTTCTACCGTTTTAAATAATGGGAATAATCTATATAATGCATATAATAATACAATTCCACCTGTTACACCAACTACCATTTTAGCAGCTAGAGAATTTTCAGGATCATTTTTATGCATAAGATTTTGAACAATCATAGCAATTGCAAACGAAAGTAAAATAACTCCACCAATTAATTTAAACCACCATGCATAATTTCTTATAGGATTTTTAACCATATTTCTTCACCCCACTGATAATTTTATTATACTTTTATATACGCTTTTTTTCAATTATATAAGTAAAAATAATCTCACAAAAAGTGAGATTATTTATTATTTAAACTCAATATTTAATGTTACACTATCATTTGAGATATTTAATATATTAAATGTAAAATCTAAAGCGTCACCATTATTATATGTAAATGTATCATATACATCTTTACCAAATGTTATATTTGTATCATTAAATAAAACAGTATCAATTGTATTATATTTAGCCGTAATAGAATTATAAATAGAATTTGTATCTTTAGCTAAAGTTTGTACAAAATTACGTGAATCATCATCAGTATTATTGTATTTAAAGTATGATTGACGTTTACCATTAGTTAATGTAGCTACTCCATCAACATAATTTATTTCAGCATCCACATATAAAACTCTTACACCATATTTATCAACACCAAATGTGTTAGAAGCATCTACTTTATTCAATCCATCATTAGTCCAGAATTCAAGTAAGATATATCTAGTAAAGATTGTCTTTTCGGTTTCAATTGTTTTACTAATTAAAACAGCATTCTTACTAGATAACGCAGTTGAGCCAATTGTTACAATATCATTGCTAGATACAACAATAGGATCAATCCAACCAAGCATTAATTTACTTGCAGCATCTAAGTCACCATAATTAGAATCCATTAATGTAATTCCATACATTGTATGATGAACTCCAACAGTTTGATTATAGTCATAATCATAATAATCATTTAATCCAAGCAAATGTCCTGTTTCATGAATATATGTACGAGCTGTAATTGAATTAGTGCCATATTCTGAATAACCTTGGTAATATTTATCATCGCTATTTGTAAATGCATAGCTTGCAAAACAAATCTTACCAACAGTTTTTGAATTATAAGTAATGTTTTGACTCTCATAATCACTTGTCCAAGCCCATTGTATAGAACTACCGGAACTATAATTAATATCATATACAAACCATACAGCATCTACATATCCGTCATTATCAGAATCATAATCTGATAAATCATATGTTTTTGATACAGTTTGCATAGCCATAACAATAGCATTTGTAGCTATATTTTTTGAATATATTCCATTTCTTTCATTAGTTAATGAACTTACGTCAATCCAAGAAGGATAAACTTCAAATGATAAATTAAGCTTGCCATAACTAGCTGTTTGATAATAAGCTTTTACAGATTCAAAATTCTTTGAAGCTAAATCTCCATTAAATGCTGAAGATAATTTGGATAATGGCGTATTAGTTTCGTTAGTTGACTCACTAAACTTCAAAGGAACAACAAGAACTTTTACATTACCTGTTGAAGGCATTGCGTTACCTTTTCCTGTATCTTTATTTTTAATTGTATCATTAACTTCAAAATCGCTTAAATATGCATAATCAACGCCAACACGTAAATATATAGACTTGCTAGCTTTATTATTATACGCATCGCTTACATTTAAAGTAATCTTATAAATACCCTCAGTACTTAAATCTAGCTTAGTTGAATCAATCATATCTTTTGTTACAACAATATTGCCATCTACATTATCTGTAACAACAAAATACTTAGTCAAATCTATATCACTATTTAATTCAATGCTAGTTGATATATTTGTTATATCAATAACAGGAGCTTCTTCATCTACCATTGTAAATTTCTTTGTAATAGATACCTTATTACCATAATTATCCACAATACTATAATTGACATCAATTTCCTTACCAACGTTTTCTAAAGTTACATTAGACATATCAACCATTTCATTAGTAATAGTTATATTATTACCAAATCCATCTTGTGCAGTTACTTTATCAATTAAATCATTCTTTCTTGTTTCAGAAATTGTATTACCATCAAAATTGAATGTAACAACAGGAGATTTAGATGTATATTTAAATCCTTTTATAGCATTTAATATACTTGATAAATCTGTATAAGTTCTAGAATCATATGTAAGTGTATTTCCATTAATACCCTTTAATGATGATGTGAAATCATCATATTTATTATTCTTAATGTAATTAAATGAATAATTAAATATCTTTAAGTTAATATTGTTAACACCAGTTATATTACTTACTTTAAAGCTTTGATCAGCTAAATCTGTTAAATCAATATTTTGGCTAAAGAATCCCATATACATACTAACTGTTTTAGAATTATTATAAAGTAAGATAATTGTAGTTTCATTAGCTTTTAATGAACCAGTTAAAGAAACCTTATATCCATCAATTTCAAGTTCAACTTGGCTTAAATTTACTGTAACATTAGTATTATTATAAAGTTGAACATACTCATAATAATTTAAAGATTTTGACATACGAGAACTTGTCTCAATTGAGAAAGATGCTAAATTTGAAATAATAATTGGGTTATCTTGTTCAAGATCATTTTCAGAATTATAAACTTGTAAAGATAACACAATTTCATAATCATTATATTTATCATTTCCGTTAACTTTAACTATAACTTTATATGTGCCAGCTTCTGTCACATAATCAGTATCTAAAGCTTTATCATTAGAATCATAATAAGTAATTGTTAAATCTTCAGAAGAAACAGGCACTGAGAATGAATCATCAGATATATTTAAGCTTGCTTTTGAATCAGTTAAAATAGCAATTTGACTTTCTAATGTAGAAGTAATGTTTGCTTTTGTAATAGTTACAGTATAGCTTCCATTTAGTGCATTATAATAATTATTACCCGCAAATGAATAATAAATTGTATATACACCTGGATTTAAAACATCATTTAAAGAAATCACATTACCATCATTATCACGTGCTTCATAGCTTAAGCCATCATATGTAAATGGAACTTCATAAGATTTTCCTGTATATTGATAATTAGAATCATTAAAATCAAAAATCTTATTACCCTTAGTAATAGTTAATGTAGCAGATTTTGTTTCTACTAGA
>JAEELC010000179.1 GCA_016288675.1 Acholeplasmatales bacterium
AAGTATTTATTTACCAATTTATATCAAATTACAATATTTAATTGATAATAGGAACGTTTCGTTCCTTTATTTTTTTTATATTTTTCTTTATAATAATAATTAGATAAGGGTGAATTTATGAAGTTATTAGGTTTAATTAAAAAAGCTAAATTTAATAAGCTATTATTACTTATTAATTTATGGATAATAATGTTATTAGTTATATCATTTGTAACAGATATTTTATTTATTGAAAAATATAAATATGGAATAAGTGAAATAATTATTACTATATTATTGGTATTATTTATAGCATTATTAATTTTCTTAATTAATTATATACCTCATATTTATTACCAAATTGATATAGAAGGTACAAAGCTTACAGGAACATCTTATCAAGCTAGACCTTCTAATATGTATAAAGTATTAGATTGTTCTAATTTTGTTTATTCAGCTGGAGCTATTTTAACAAATAAGATAGAAACAAAATGTGATAATTATAGTCTTACTAAATTTGATATTGAATTTGTAAAGAATGAAAAAATGAGAATTCTTGCAAAATTTTATATGTTTGAGACAAAAGAAAAATTTAATGAGCATTATTTAGCTAATAGAAGTTTAGTTTTAAATAATTTAAATGATTTCTTTAGGGATCATATTGCTAATACTGTTATTTATCATAAAGAAGATAATTATGATGTAGAGAATAAAGATGTTACATTTGCATCTAATTTCTTTATTAGATTTGTTGATAATAAGATTTATTTTATAAATTTTAACAAATCAATTTTTAATATAGAGAAAGACTATGTTAATGAAGGGGAATTTATTAATTATATTAAATCAGAAATTATAGAAGCATCTGATTTATATAATGAACTAATTAGATTAAAATAGGGCGTGGTAGAATGAAAAAGAAAAGGTTTATCATATTTTTATTATTATTTATAATTGCTCTTTTTTCATGCAAGAAAAATCAGACAGTGATAAATCTAAATACAACTGAATATGTATCATATATTGATTGTATTACAACAATTGATAATCCGCGTACAAAGCGATATGATATTACATTATCAAAATCAGATACAATTATAGAAACTTTAAACTTAAGTGTTGAAACTACTGCCAAAAGATTTTCTGGTTTAGATTTTAATAGTAAATATACAATAACAATTGTATGTGGAAAAACAACATTAATAAAAGATGTTTATACAAAATCTCCTAAGGATTTATATGGAATAAGCCTTCCTACTGAGACTATTTTTTATGACGGACTTCCTCATAAGCTAAAGATTGATAATCCTAAGAACTTAAAGATTGATGTAGAAAATAAGAATTCAAACGCAATAGAGGTTGGAGACTATTTACAAAGTGTTACTGTTTATTATAAATCTGAAATTTTTACTTTATCTAGCTATTTATATATAGTGCCTGTAAAGAAGGATGTTATTAAAAGCCTAAATTTCACTTATAAAGGAGATTATTATACTTCTGATGATATTTTAATATCAAAATATATTACATATTCTAAATTTTTAGATAGTAATAATAAATATGTGGATAAAATAAAAGATGTAGGTAATTATCAAATACATTATAAGATTAAGGGAGATCCTAATTATAACGATTCTGAAGGAAATATACTAATATCAATTAATAAGCTTAATGTAAGTGAATACTTACCTAAGCCTGAATATTTAGACTTAGATGAGGCTATAGATTATAAAATTGATCATAATAAATTTAATGCTAAAATTGATATGAGTGTTAAGTATTATTTAGCTTCTAAAGAAGTAGATAATTTATCAAAAGAAGGTTTATATACAGTATTTATTCAAATACCTGAAACTTTAAATAATACAGGAATTTATTATGCGTATAATGTAGAAGTTGGCGATAATAAAGAACAACTAAATAGTAAAACTTTTGATTTTACAAAATATAATCATAATGGAATACTTGAAATTAATTATAAAGATTATATTCTTGATTTTGATTGTGCAAATGTAACAATAAATAATATTAATAAAAATGTAGATTTATATTATTATATTAATAATTTAAGATTTTCAGCTTCTTTTAAAGTAGTTGATTTAGAAAAGCCTGTTATAACATATGCAGGAAAAGAAAATTACACATTAGATGAAATATCTTCTCTAAAGCTATCTAGCTTATTTAGTGGATTTGATGAGGTAGATGGAGTAACATCATTAACTTTAAATATTAATAGTATTACTACATCTGGAAGACATGTAATTAAAGCTAGAACTTTTGATAAATCAGGAAATGAATCAAGCATTGATTATCCAGTTTATGTTGATTATTCAATAAAGAATGCTAGTGATTTGACAAATACTATTGATTTATCAAATAATGCATCAAGTCATAAATTACCTAGTACAGGAGAAATTCATGTACCAGTAATTCTTGTTGATTTAGTTGGCTTTAATAATAGAGTTGAAATTAATGATACATATATCAATAAGATTAAAGAAGCGTTTAATGGAAATAATTCTGTATCAAGCTTTTATAAAATATCAAGCTATAATAAGCTAAACCTTATATTTGATATTTATGAAAAGCCATTAGAATACAATATTACTGAAAAAATAATGAATAATGATGCATATTATTCATTTTTACAAAATATTGTTAAAGCTTCTGGAAATAATAATGATTTTACTATATATGATCAAAATAATGATTCCTATTTAGATGCTGCTTGGATTATTTATAATGTACCATATAAATCAGGTAGTAGGCTATGGGCTTATGTATCTGACTATGAAACTAATATTGTTGTTAGTCCTAAAGCTTTAAAGATGACAAATATCGGATTTGCATCATATGATTTTGTGAATCCTTATTCAAGCTATAATAAGAATTTAGGTTTAACAGGGGACATCATACCAAATACTTATATTCATGAAACTGGTCATATGCTTGGACTTAAAGACCATTATGATACAACTAAATCTTTATATAAAGATAAACTTAATAAAACATATGGACTAGATGTGATGGATTTTAATAAATATGATATTACAGCTTGTGAAAAAATAATATTGAATTGGCTTGACCCAATGATTATTGAAAATAATCAAACAATAAATATTTCAAGTGTGGAAGAAGGTTCTGCTATAGTTTTAAAGCTTAATTTTGATAATGATTTATATTCAAAATATTTAGTGGTTGAATTTATAAGCGGAACTAAAAATAATAATGGATTAATTAGAGGTATTAGAGTCAATCTTGTTAATTTTGTGCTTGATGAGACTACAGGTACATTTAAATATGAAAATACCGGGGATGGTGAAGTTTTGATTAAAACTATCTCAAATAAAAATCCTTACTATTTAGATAATGTAAATCTATATGATTCTTCTAATATTTTCTTTGCAAAAGGCGATGAGTTTGTATACAATAGTGAGTGGAGTAATCATATTTCATTTAAAGTATTAGATATTACTGATACTTATGCAAATTTACGTTTTAAATTTTAGGAGTTATTTATGGAAGAATTAGAAAAACTAAGGAATGAGAATAATCAACTTAAGGAAATATTAGATGGTATTGATTTATATCGTGAACAAAAACTTAATAGAGCCTTAGGAGATATTCCTAATATTGATTTGATCATTAAGGTTAGAGATATTATTTTAAAAAGTAAGCAATATAGTGAAATGATTTTTAAAGCGATAGGACTTCGCTTTTTCCAAGATGATTATATGGCATCAATTTTAATTACAGGTTCAATTATTGAAAATTATAGATTTTCAATTGTTAATATCAAAGAAGAGAAAATTCCTACATTAATCAATAGTGATAATTTTGTTAATTCCTTAGTTGTTGAATCTGTTATGCAAGTACTTGCAATGAGTGAATCTTATGATTCATATATTTATAATCATTTTTCATATAACCCTGTAGTAGCTACAAGTTTCTCAATAGCAGAACATATTATAAAGCGTATTGATAGTGGTATTGATAAGGAAAATATGGATAATTTACATGGTACTGATAAGCCATTCTTCCTAATTCCTACATATTTACGTGA
>JAEELC010000180.1 GCA_016288675.1 Acholeplasmatales bacterium
AAGGATGACAATAAAGTCATCCTTTTTTCTATGTAATATTTTTATTATTTGTGCTATTATATATTTAATAAATAATTCTTAAATAAGGAGAAATAAAATGTATTTATTAGTAGATGTAGGAAACAGTAATATTGTATTTGGTGTTTGTAAAGATAAAAAAATAGTATATTCATTTAGAATGAAAACATTAACTAATAGATCTAGCGATGAATTTGTTATATTGTTTAAGTCTATGCTTGGAGATTATCAATTTGATGGTGTGTTAATTTCATCAGTTGTTCCAGTAGTTACAAGTATGCTTGTTAAGATGTTTAAATCATATTATAACATTAACGCTTTAATTCTTGGACCTGGCATTAAAACTGGTGTTATGATTAAGGCTGATAATCCTCGTGAAGTAGGTGCTGATTTGATTTGTGATGTTGCTGGAGCTAGCCTATATCATAAAGAAAGTATTGTAATTGATTTAGGTACAGCTACTAAATATATTTATCAAAAAGATAATACATTTATGGGATTATCTATCGCTCCTGGTGTATCAATTTCTATGCAAGCTTTAGTTAATAAAGCTGCATTACTTCCAGAGTTTGAACTTCAAACTCCAAAAACAGTATTATGTAATAATACAATTAACTGTATGCAATCAGGTGTGATTTATGGAGCTGCTAGCCAAGTTGATTCTATGATTGATAGAATAAAAGAAGAAATTAAAAAGCCTGATATTGCAGTTATTGCAACAGGTGGACTTGCTAGTGTTATAGTTCCACTATGCAGACATAATATTATTGTAGATAAAGATTTAGTTTTGGAAGGTTTAATGAATATTTATCTTAAAAATTTAAAATAGAGAATAGCCTAAGACAATGTCTTAGGCCTTTTATTTACTTGAATTTTTTCTATATTGTTATATAATAAATTCATAAAGTTAGGAGATTAGATTATGACTTATTTAGAGAAAACTCAAGTTTGGAAGAATGTAAAAAATCTTGATTCAAGCTTGAAAAAAGAATTGGAACAAATGTCTGATGATGAACTAAAAGAAGCTTTTGGTGCTGATCTAGAATTTGGTACAGCAGGTCTTAGAGGTATTCTTGGAGCTGGTACTAATAGAATGAATATTTATCTAGTTAGAAAAGCTACTCTTGGTTTTGGTAGATATCTTGCTCAATTTGATAATGCATTTACAAGGGGAGTTTGCATTGCTCATGACAATAGACGTATGTCTAGAGAGTTTGCACTTGATTCTTCCCACGTATTAACTAAGATGGGATTCCATGTTTATCTATTTGAAGATTTACGTCCAACTCCAGAATTATCATTTGCAGTTCGTGCAAATCATTCAATCGGTGGTATTATGATTACTGCTTCACATAATCCTAAGGAATATAATGGTTATAAGGTTTATAATGAAGAAGGTTGTCAATTATTACCAGAAGAAGTAAGTGATGTTATTCATGAAATTAATGAAGTAACAGATATGTTTAATGTACCATTATCAGAAGATAATTATGGTATTACATTTATGGGAAAAGAAATGGATGATTTATTCATTTCTAATGATATCTCTGTTGTTAAGAATAAGAATTATAAAAAGGATTTTAAAATTACTTACACTCCATTACATGGAACTGGTCAAGTTTTCATACCACAAGTGTTACAATCACTAGGATATGATGTAACACCTGTTGCTGAACAAATGACAAATGATCCTGAATTTAGTGCTGTTAAAACATCTAATCCTGAAAATAAGAGTGCCTTTGATGAAGCAATTATGCTTGCTGATAAAATTGGTGCTAAGGTAGTTCTTGCAACTGACCCAGATGCAGATAGACTTGGTGTTGGTTGTATTCATAATGGAAAATGGGAACTTTTAACTGGTAATCAAAGTGCCACTTTAATTTTTGATTATTTAATTAAAATGGCTCATAAAGAAAATAAGGATTTATCTAATTCTTATATGTTCTCTACAATTGTTTCTTCAAGCTTACCTGTTGAAATAGCTAAAAAGGCTAATATGAAATATAAATTATCTTTAACTGGATTTAAGTATGTTGGAGATAATGCTAAGAAAATTGAAGGAAAGAGCGAATATTTCTTTGGTTATGAGGAATCTTATGGTTGCCTTGTAAAAGATACAGTTCGTGATAAAGACTCTTTACAAGCATGTGTTCTTTTATGTGAAGTTGCAGCTTATTATTATGAACAAGGTAAAGATATGGTTGACGCTTTAGAAGATATTTATAAAGAATATGGCTTCTATAAGGATTCAATTTCTAATATTGTACTTGAAGGTTTAGAAGGTAAGAAGAAAATTAATTCAGCAATGGATTATTTTAAAACTCATGATATTAAATTAAATTCATTTAATATTATCAATAAATTAAATGTTGCTGATTCTACTGAAACTAATTTAGTTACAGGAGAAACTGTAGCTTCAGACTTACCAAAGTCTAATGTCGTTAAATATGACTTAGAAGGTGGTTCTTGGTTTGTATTACGTCCAAGTGGTACTGAACCAAAATTAAAGGTATATTATCAAATCGTTGCTTCTAACAGCGATGAAGCTGATGAAAAAATGGCTTTATTACAAAAAGAAGTTTTAGATATTGTAATGCCATTAACTAAATAAATTATTAAAAGACATTTCAATTTGAAATGTCTTTTTTCTATAAAAAATTTTGTATTATTACACCGTTTTTATATAATTAAAAGACTTGATTATTAAAAACTAGTGAATTTTTCCAAAAGTATGTTATAATGAATACGAGACTGGAGGCATTACAATGAATATTTGGAAAGATATCGACGCTAGAAGAATTAAAGAAGACGATTTTATCGCCTACATTGAGATTGGTAAGGGAATGAAAAATAAATATGAGCTAGATAAGGAAACTGGAATCCTTATACTTGACCGTATTTTATATACTTCCACTCATTATCCAGCAAATTATGGATTTATTCCACATACATATGCTGATGACAAAGATCCCCTTGATGTTTTAGTATTATGTAGTGAGACTATTCTTCCAGGTAGTGAAGTCAGATGTTACCCTATCGGTGTAATGCGTATGATTGACCAAGATGCATCAGATGAAAAGATTATTGCTGTTCCATTTGGTGATCCTAATTACAATATGTACCATTCAATCGATGAGTTACCAGAACATGTCTTAGAAGAAATTAAACATTTCTTTAGTGTCTACAAAAATTTGGAACATAAAAAGGTTCAAGTTCAAGATATGGACGGACCAAAGGCTGCTAAGAGAATTATTAGCGATTGCATAAAAATGTTTGAAGACACTTTTGAAAAGGAAAAGAAATAGAAGAAAAAAATATAGGCCATTTGACCTATATTTTTTTGTTTTTAAAGGATTAAGGTGCTTTATAATTTGTATTTATTCTATACTTAATTGATCTTAAAGTCTTTAATTTTATCTCTATTTTTGCTATAATACTTAAAGTATGACAAGGAGGAATGTCAAATGGCTTTAACTGCTGGTATTGTTGGACTTCCAAATGTTGGTAAGTCAACTCTTTTCAATGCAATCACTAAGGCTGGTATTCTTGCTGCAAATTATCCATTCGCAACAATCGATCCAAACGTAGGTGTAGTAAATGTACCTGATAAGAGATTAGATAAATTAAATGAAATGTATCATCCAAAGAGCTTAGTTCCTGCTGTATGTGAAATTACAGACATTGCAGGTCTTGTAAAGGGTGCTAGTAAAGGTGAAGGTTTAGGAAACCAATTCCTTTCAAATATTAGAAATTGTGATGCTATTCTAGAAGTAGTACGTTGCTTCGAAGATCCAAACATTATTCACGTTGAAGGTTCTGTTGATCCCGTTAGAGACGTTGAAACTATTAATACTGAATTAATTCTTTCAGATTTAGATGTTGTTGAACAAAGAATCTCTAAGATTGAAAAGAAGGCTCAATCTCGTGTTGATGATGCTCCTTTTGAATTCGCATTATTAAAGAAAATTAGAGAAGTATTATTAGATTCTAAGCCTGTTCGTATTTTAACATTTGACGAGCAAGAAACTCCATATGTTAAACGTTATGCATTACTTACTCAAAAACCAATAATGTATATTGCTAATATGGCTGATAGTGATATTGCTGAACCTACATCTAACGCTCATTTCAACGCTTTAGTTGAATATGCTAATGCTGAAGGAAGTAAGGTTGTTCCAATTTCTGCTGAAATTGAATCTGAATGTGCTCAACTTGATGAAGAAGAACGTAATGAATTCTTAAATGAAATGGGTATTCCAGAAGCTGGATTAAACGTTGTTATTCGTGAAACTTACGCTTTATTAGGATATGCAACTTATTTTACAGCTGGTGAAAAAGAAGTTCGTGCTTGGACTTTCCGTCGTGGTATGACTGCTCCACAATGCGCTGGTATTATTCACTCAGACTTTGAAAGAGGATTTATTAGAGCAGAAACTACTGCATTTGCTGATTTAGAAGAATATGGTTCAATAGCAAAATGCAAGGAAGCTGGTAAGGTACGTCAAGAAGGTAAAGATTATATCGTTCAAGACGGAGATATCATGCTATTTAAGTTTAATGTTTAATTAAATATTTAATAAAAAGATGTTGTTAGATTTAAAAAAATGTTTTCTAAAACATCTTTTTATTATTTTATAATGTGCTATACTAATTTTAGATATATGATTAAAAGGGGAATAGTATATGATTGAACTTAAGAATGTTACAAAATTCTATAATAACAATAATGTTGTATCCTTAGGATTAAAGAATATTAATTTAAAATTAGAAGAAAATGAAATAGTAGCTATTTGTGGCGAATCTGGTTCTGGTAAATCTACATTATTAAATGTAATTACTAAGATTGATACATTTGATGAAGGTGAAATATTCGTTGATGGGGAAGAAACATCTTATTATGATGTAAAAGATATGGATGAGTTTAGAAAAAATAAAGTTGGCTTTATTTTTCAAAACTATAACATAATAGAATCTTATGATGTATTACATAATGTAATGCTACCATTTATCATTTCTGGTGTATCTCTTAAAGAAGCTAAGAGTCGTGCCTTAGAGCTTATTGATAAGGTCGGCTTGTCAAATAGGATACACAATAAAGGTTCTCATTTATCAGGTGGAGAGAAACAACGTTGTGTTATTGCACGTGCACTAGCTTCAAATTGCCAAATTCTAGCTTGTGATGAGCCTACAGGGAACCTTGATAGTCAAACTGGTAAGGAAATTATTAAATTATTACAAGAAGTTGCACCAGGGAAAATTGTATTAATTGTCACACATAATTTTGATGAAATTAAAGATATTGCCACAAGGCGTATTGTTGTTAAAGATGGTAATATAATTATTGATGAGAAATTAAAAGAAATTGATAATAAGGTTTTTACAAAAGATAAAATAGATAATAAAAATATATCTTTAAAAACAAGCTTAAAAATTGCATCAGATAATTTAATATATACTCCAAAGAAAACTATTTTTATGTCTCTAGTATATTTATTTGTATCTATTGCATTTTTTATAGTAATAGGAATGATATCTTTAAGCTTTTCACAATCTACAGCACATAATAATTTTAATAATAAGACAAGAAATACATTATATATTACAAAAGATAATGGTTCTGTTAATTTAAATGATATTGAAAAATATACTAAAAATTATTATACAAATCCTGTAGAAATATTAAAAAGTAGATCATTTGTGTTTAATGATTCTCTTGAAGAATTTAGTTATAACCCAAGCTATACAAAGTCAGATTTGATTTTTGGTAGAATGCCAGAAAATGATGATGAAATTTGTATTAATTTTGATTCATCATTTTTGCCTAATCGCTTAGAAAAAACTGTAGGTAAAACTATATATATGGCAGATGAAAGATATGATAAATGGGAACATAGAACACTTACATCTACTGAATATTATAATAGTTGTCCACATTTTAAAGTTGTTGGAGTAGGAAGAACAGCTGAAAGCCAAGCTCTTTTTGGAAATGAGTATGCTAGAAAGCTTATTAGAACTAGTCTCATTAGGGGATATATTTCAGTTGATGTTTATGGAAAAGAAGCTACTCATGTTGGCGGTGAAAGCCATGTTGGAGAAATAATGAATGAATTTAGAAATGTTTCTTTTAATTATGAGCCTTCCGGAGAAAATGTTATTTATTTAACTGAAGAT
>JAEELC010000181.1 GCA_016288675.1 Acholeplasmatales bacterium
ACAAATGGTATAGCTTGCCTTATTCGTAAGACACCAGCTAAGATCAGATTAAATAAAGATAAATTAATAAATGAACAATATATTACTACTAAATTACATGATTTCTTAATTAAATGTATTCATGGTCATGCAAATATTATCGTTGCAGGAGAAACTGGTTCAGGTAAAACCGAATTAGTTAAATATTTAGCTAGTAAAACTAAAGAAGACGAAAAAATCATATCTATAGAGGATACACTAGAACTTCACTTAGATAAGATTTTCCCACAAAGAGATATAGTAGCAATGAAAACAAATAACATTGCATCATATACTGAAGCGTTAGTAGCGTGCATGCGTCAAAACCCAATTTGGATTCTATTAGCCGAAGTTCGTTCTGGTGAAGCAGTTATGGCCGTACGTAACTCTATTTCATCAGGTCACCACGTTATGTCAACAATCCATGCTGACCGTGCAACAGCTATCCCAATGCGTATGTACTCACTACTTGAAAGTTCACAAGATATTGAACAATTCGTTGGATCAATCCATAGATATGTTCAAATTGGTATATATGTTAAAGGTTACTTTAGTAAACGTTTAGGTAGATTCCAACGTGAAATTATTGAAGTATGTGAATTCTACGTAGATGACGATGATAATAAAGCAAAATGTAATTTGCTTTATCAAAAATCTCTTGATGGTAAGGTAGTTTTAAGAAATCCTACTAAGTATTTAAGAAATTACTTAGCAATTGGTAACGTTGATGTTGCTGAAGACGAATTTGGTTTAGGACCAAGTAATGAAGGATTCGAAGATACAAACTTAGAAGCTGCACAAAATGCTGCTAAAAATGGTGGCGAAGGTGCAGAAGAAGCGGCTAAACAAGTTGCAGCTGGAGAAACACCAAAAGAAGAAGCAAAAGAAGAGAAAAAAGGACCAACTGATGAAGAACTTAGACCTCCAACAAATGAGGCAGATCCTTTTGGTATGAATGATGAAAAAACATCAGAAGCAAGTGCGTCACAAAGTCAAAAGACAGATGCACAAGTAATGGCTGATGCAAGTGGAGTAACACAAGCAGGAGGAAATACACAAACACCAACTGCAGTACCAATGCCAAAGCCTGCACAACCAACACCAGTTGCTGTACCACAACAAAGTGCTCCTCAACCAGTAGCACAAGTTGCAGCATCTGCTGTACCACAACAACCAATAGCTGTACCAACAGCACCTGGACAAGTTCCAGTTAATCCATTACAACAAGCACAAAATGCTATACCAAAACCTGTTGTAGATGGAGTAATGATGAGAGCTCCTCAAGGAGCAGTGCAAGCTGCACAAAACTTACAAAACATTGAAGCAACTACACAAGCTGCATAATATAACATAGAGAGGGTATTCATATGATTCAAATATACTGGATAGAATTATTTGTTTTAATTGTAGTTCCATTATTTGTAATGTCATATAGACAACAAGGTGAAGATGGAACAGGGGATGCAAATACTAATGGTAAAAGTGCATTTGCACATTTAGGCGAAACAATTGCTAAATTATATAATAAATATGCACCATATTCATTTGCTGAAGTACAAGAAAAAACATCACAATTAGGACATGCATATACTATGAGAGAATATACATCTGAAGTTATTTTAATAGGTGGACTATTTGCAGTAATAGGATGGATGTATTTCTATAGTATTCCTTTTGCTATTTTCTATGCAATTATAGCAATCATGTTTATACCATACTTACATTTCTTAAAAGCAAATAGAGAATTTGCTGAATTCATATTTGAACAAATTCAAACTTATTGTTCAAACGTTATTAACGAATTTAATACTACACAATCATTTGTTAAATCACTTGAAGGTTGTAGAGATTCAGGCATCTTAGAAGATCCTGTATTAGCAGACGTTAGTAAAATGATTGATATGTCATATTCAAATGGTACTATTGATGAAGCCATTGAATGGTTTAACAAAAAGTATCCATATTACATGGTTAAAAATATGCACCAATTATTTAACCAAATTACAAAAGAAGGTGCACAAGATACTGGTGAATCACTAGAAAACATGATGTCAGATATCGATACACTTGTTGAAGGTGTATATCGTGATAAAATGGATAGATCTGTATCACATAAGAAATTCATGGGATTCGGTATTGCATTATACTTCTTACCAATGCTTATTCAAATATTAATGAAAGATAGTTATAGACAAATGATTGAACAATTATATGTTCAATTCATGCTACATGGTGTAGTAGCTATTAATTCATACTTTATTATAAGTGGTGAAAAGTTCTACAACGAAGATACAGGAGTTGAATAATATGGGCGGAACAGTATATGTAGAAATATTTATAATGGCATGTGTTATTCTATATGTTATGCAATACATCGGTGGTGTAAGTGTTGCAAAATTCGTAGATGACAATGCAGTATATTTCCAAAAATTAAAAGAAGATGATTTTGCATTCTATTGTAAAGCTAGATATGGTGATGCAGTAGATATTGATGCCTTATTTAATCAAAGATTAAAATTTGCTCTTTACTGTGGTTTAGGTGGAGCAGTATTATTTATCAATAGTTTTGATGGTGTTAAAGCATTAATATGTGTTGCAGTTATGATAGGTGCTTTTAAATTAAATTATGTTCAATTAAAGAATTATTATAAAACTCACTTACATTTAATTGATACTCAATTACCTTATTACTTAAAGAATCTAGAAATCTTAGTACAACACTACACAGTTCCAGTTGCTTTAGGTAAATCTGTAGGTGATGCACCAGAGATATTCCAAGATGGTTTAAGAGATATGATTGAAAAAATTAATGCAGGTGATTCATCTGTACAACCATATATGGATTTTGCTAAAGATTTCCCAGTTCGTGATAGTATGCGTATGATGCGTTTATTATATCGTTTAGGTTTAGGTAAACAAGAACACAAACAAGAACAATTATTAGCGTTCTCTAAAAACGTTTCTTCATTACAACAAAAAGCACGTGAAGAAAGATATAAAGCTAGACTAGAACACATGGAAAATCAAACAATGAAGATGCTTGTTTGTACTGGTATTGGAGTTATGGCATTACTAGTATTAAGTATCTTACAAACATTCAAGAGTTTCTAAAAGATGCAAATAATTGCATCTTTTTTGATAAAATTGTATAATTATACACGTTGAAAGGACTGTTTTATATGAATAGAGAAGATTTTCCTATTATAAATAATAACTTAATTTATTTTGATAATGCTGCTACTACTTTAAAACCAAATAAAGTAATAGATGCTATAAATGATTATTATAGGAATTATTCCGTTAATATTCACCGTGGTGAATATGATTTATCATTTAAAGCAGACCAAGCATATGAGCATGCTAGATTAGTTGTAGCTAATTTTATAAATGCTACTGAAAAATCTATCGTATTTACTAAAGGAACAACAGATTCATTGAATATGATAGTAGATGGATATTTTAAAAATCATTTAAACACAAATGATGAAGTGTTAATAACTAAATCAGAACATGCATCAAATGTATTACCATGGTTTAATTTAGCTAAAGAAAAAGGAATTAAAGTAAATTATATAGAATTAAATGAAGATTATACCTTAACAATAGATAATATAAAGAAAGCTATAACTGATAATACAAAAGTAATATCGTTAGCTGGTATTACAAATGTAATAGGTGATGTTAGACCTATTAAAGAAATATGTGAATTAGCACATTCTAAAGGTATATTAGTAGTAGAAGATGGAGCACAAAGTGTTCCACATATTAAAGTAGATGTTAAAGATACAGATATAGATTTCTTAGCATTCTCTGGACATAAATTATGTGGTCCTACAGGAATTGGTGTTTTATATATTAAACCATCTTTAATTGATGAATTTAAATCAGTTGAATTTGGTGGAGGTATGAACGAATCATTTGATTCAGTTGATGAAGTAATCTTAAAAGAAGCTCCAACAAGATTTGAAGCAGGAACACCAAATATAGCTGGTGCTATAGGATTAGCATCTGCTATAGAATACATTGAATCTATAGGATTAGATAAGATACAAGAATATGAAGTAGAATTAAAAGAGTATTTAGTATCTAAATTATCTACTATAGATCATATTAAAGTAATTAATCCTAATACTAAATCAGGAATAGTTGCTATTACTATAGATGATATATTCCCACAAGATGTAGGATATTATTTAAATAAATATAATATATGTGTTAGAACAGGTAATCACTGTGATAAACTATTAAAAGATTTATTAGGTGTAAGAAACACATTAAGAATTAGTTTATATTTCTATAATACCAAAGAAGAAATAGATAAATTAGTAGAATTATTAAGTGATAAAAATAAAATAATAAGTGAGATGATTTAAATGGATTCTAGTACTAAAAGAGAAGTAATATTAGAACATTATCAAAATCCAGTTAATAGAGTGACTGATGATGTTGAAGGATATGTTAAAGTTAATTCTAACAATGAATCTTGTATAGATAATATTAACTTATTTATTAAATTTGATAATAATAAAATTGAAGATATTAAATTCAGTGGAGAAGCATGTGCTATTTCAACTGCATCAACATCTATAATGATTCAAAATTTAATAGGTATGGATATAGATGAAGCATTAGATTATATTGATAATTTTACTAAGATGTTAAATGAAGAAGAATATGAATCTAAAGATTTTAAAGATGCTGTTGTATTTGATGAAACATATAAACAAGCTAACAGAAGAACATGTGTAACATTACCATATAAAGGTATTATTAAAGCTATAGAAGACTATAAAAAGTAGTTGAATAATTATCATTTAATGATATAATTATATATGTAAATACATTGATTAGGACTAGTAATAAATGGAAATTACAAGAGAGTTCGTGGTTGGTGAAAACGAATTAATGAAAGTTTATGAATCTACCTATGAGTGGTGTTAATAACACCCGGGTATAACCCGTTATCAAAGAGAGTTAAATAGAGGATGGTACCGTGCAATATTGCACTCCTTAAGTATCATTCTTTTTTTATTTTCTAAAGGAGGATCTATGGACAAGGATGTATTGGAAAAAGATTATATTAAATTCTATTTAAGAGATCAAAGAATTCAATTAGAATGGATGAAAACAGATAATCAATTTTCTAAAGAAGATATTGCTGAAATGGAAGAAAGAATTAAACAATTAGAAAGTGAATATAAAAAAATATTACTAGAAGAAATGGAGCAAAAAGAAAATGGAAAGAAAATTTAACCCAGGAACTATAGTTAAACATTTTAAGAGAGAAACAGTCTCGGAAGAAGAATTAAAGAGTAATCCTAACAAGTATTTATATGAAATAATAGGTACATCAGCACATACTGAAACAAAAGAATTATTAATGGTTTATAAACCATTATATGAAGTAGATTGTTTATTAGGACAAGACTATGCTGCAAGACCATTAGAAATGTTCATGTCAGAAGTAGATCATGAAAAATATCCAGA
>JAEELC010000182.1 GCA_016288675.1 Acholeplasmatales bacterium
AATACTTATTCCGTAGAAGTATTAATAAGAAGTCAAAAAATATGAATAAATCAAAAATACAGGACTTATAATTATGAAAAGAATTATTAAATCAATATTAATTATATTACATATAGCATTAGTTGCTTTATTTGTTTCTAGCATTGTTGTTAGAAATAAAGATCTTAAAGCTAACGATGAAGCTGAATTATTAAGAATTAAAAATCCAGATTGCAAAACTGAACAAGAATATTTTATAACTTTAAATAAACCTTATGAAAAAGGTAAATTAACTCAAATTGTAACTAATATACAAGAATATGAATTATCTTATAAGGATTTATATTTAGTTGAATCAATAGAAGTATTATTTAATGGTGACGAAGAAGTAGATCAATTTTTAGTACCTTATTGCTATGACGCAAATGTAGGCAGTATTTATGGTCTTCATGGTAATACTTTAACTGCTAATGAATGTATGAGCGTAGAAGAACTTGATACTAAAAATTATTCAAGATTTGCAAGATTATTTGATGTTTTTAATGCGTTAGATATTTTAGCAGATATTGATAACTTAAAAGATTCTAAAGGAAATTCTTTTGGTAAGTGGAGTGGATTTGAAACAACACCTACTATTGTTCCTCTTTGCAAGTCAACAGAATATATTTATAAAGATTCGTCTTTAAAATTAGCTTCAAGTGATATTGAAGGTCGTTTTACTACAATTAAATTATTTGATGATCTTTGTAACGAAATAGTTATTAAGGTTTCAATTAGGTAAGATGTGCAAATATGCACATCTTTTTAATTTTATTAAAAAAATAAGCCTTTTAACTTTAATAAAATTAAAGTTTTTGCCTATTGACTTTAATAATATTAAAAACTATAATTCAAGTATAGTACTTTGTACTATATATTAATTTGAAAGTTTTGATTAAGATATTCAAGGTTTATATATACAGCAAAGGAGCTATTAGCTGTTCAAATTAATAATCCTTAAAGCAAAGAAAACTATTTTTAGAACTTGGGAGAGTTTTAAATAAATAGAGGGAAAGTAAAAAATACACATTAGAAATATCTAGTGTGTATTTTTTATGTTTATATATTATTCATTAAATAGAATAAGTTTAATAAAAAATAAAAGCTTTGATATTTTATATCAAAGCGGAAATTCTTACTTGGAGCAACAGACGGGAATCGGACCCGTATCCTCGCATTGGTAGTGCGAAGTAATAGCCATTATACTACTGCTGCATTATTTAATTGGAGCAACAGACGGGAATCGGACCCGTATCCTCGCATTGGTAGTGCGAAGTAATAGCCATTATACTACTGCTGCATTTGTTTTTGCGTAATGCATTTATTATTATATCAAAATTGTTCCAGTAGTCAATAATAATTTTTAAATTATTGCAAAAAATATCATTTTTCTTAATATAATAATTGTTTTTGGATGTAAATTTTACAACACATGTTTTAAGCATTTAAATTGAACTAAAATACGAAGTATTATATGATTAAGATATAAAGAAATGAGGTGTTTAATTATGATCGAATTAAATGATAATAATTTTAATGAAGAAACTAAGGAAGGAACTGTTGTTATTGATTTCTGGGCTCCTTGGTGTGGACCATGCCGTGCTTTAGGTCCAATTATTGAAGAAGTAGCTGATAGAACAGGTGTTAAGTTTGGTAAGGTTAATGTTGATGATAATCCAGAACTTGCTGCTAAGTTTAATATTACTTCAATTCCATTTGTTGCTAAATTAACTGATGGTAAGCTTGTTAATTCATTCTTAGGACTTCATGATGAAGCCTTTGTAGAAGAATTCTTCAAGGACTAATAATGTTTGATACTATTATTATAGGTAATGGACCTGCTGGTATCTCAGCAGCAATTTATCTTAAAAGATTTAATTATAATCCATTAGTAATTGCCAAAGATAATGGCGCTTTAGGAAAAAGCTCATATATTGATAATTACTATGGTATTCCTCATATTAAAGGTACAGATTTAGTTGATGCTGGAATTGCTCAAGCTAAAAGCCTTGGTATTGAAGTACTAGAGGAAGAAGTAATTTCTATTGATTATGGTGCTAAAGGTTACACCGTAAACACTAAAGAAAATCATTATGATGGATTAACTGTTTTTTTAGCAACAGGTAAAGCTCGTAATTCTTTAATATTAAAAGGTTTAAATGAATATGAAGGTAAAGGAGTTTCATATTGTGCTATTTGCGATGGCTTCTTCTTTAGAAATAAAAAGCTTGCTGTTATTGGTGAAGGAGACTTCATGCAAAATGAGCTAGAAACCTTATTAAAATTTACTAAAGATATTACTGTTTTTACTAATGGCCAAACTACAAATTCTGACTATGAAAATATTGTAACTGATAAGTTAGTTGAAATAATTGGTGATAATGAGCATGTTACTGCTATTAAAACTGATAAAAATGAATATGATGTAGACGGAATATTTATTGCTTATGGGTCTGCTAATGCAGTTTCATTTGCAAAACATATGGGACTTGTTACTGATTCACAAAATAATCTTATTGTTAAAGATTTCCAAACAAATATAAAAGGAATTTTTGCCGGTGGTGATGTAATTGGGGGATTATTACAAGTTTCTAAAGCTGTTAGTGATGGAGCTAATGCTGCAATTGAAATAAAAAAATATTTAACAAGTTTATCAAAAGCCACTAAATAATGTGGCTTTTTTGTTTTATTTAAATTATAATTGAATTAACTAGGAGGGCAAAATTTATGGAATATAAATTCTTTAAAAGAACATCTTTTTATTTTTTATTGCTTTGTTTTGCTGTATCTGTATTTTATTTTGCTTGTCCTGCTAAGATTTCATTAACTTTTTCTTATTATTTAGCTTTAACTGTAATTATTATTACAGCATTAGTTAAATTTAGTATGCTTAATAAAGATTTATATTCACAGCGTGATTATTTGCTTGATTTATCTGAATCTGTAGTTTCTGCTATAATTGCAGTTATTTGTATAAATTTTGGACAAGAATATTTTGTTTTATCAATTATTTGTGGCGTTTTGTATTTAATCTTCCCTGTCGTAAGATTGATTCTTGCAGAAATAAAAATCAATCAATTATTTTTAGATTCATTTAAATTTTTATGCGGATTTGTAATAATGGCATCTAATTACCATTATGCGTTTTGGATTAAATATATTTTAGGGACAGTATTTTTTGTCACAGCTGTTACAATACTTATTACTAAGTTTAAGCATTTAAAAGAATCTAGGGAAGGAAGTTTTTTCTATGAATAAAAAGGCAAAACATTTATGGTATTTAACTGCAATTGCATGTTTAATATTATTTGTAATCATTTTAGTAGCTTGTGTATTAGATATTGGTGAAAAGCTAAGAAATATTGACAAGTGGGTTGAATATGGCTTTTATGTTCTTGTTGTATTACTTGTCTTTTTCGGAATTATTAATCCAATAAGAATTATTGTTACTTCGCCAAGCTTTGATGCAGAAATTTCTGATAATAGTAGTAGAAAGAATAGGAAAACATATAGATTAGTAGCTAGAAACATTGCGAAAAACAATGTTTTAACTGATGAAGAAAAGAATATGCTTACTAGCTATAAATCTTATGATGAACTACAATTAAATCTTCAAATTATTTTTGAACAAAAAATTAGACCAGAATTAAATAAAATTATGATTCAAAAAGCTAAAACTGTTTTAATTTCAACTGCAATTTGTCAAAATGCACGCGTAGATATGATTACAGTATTTAGTGTTGATATTAATATGGTTAAAGATTTAGTTGTAAAATGTGGCTTTAGACCAAATATGAAAAACTTATCAAAATTACTTGTAAAGATATTTGGCACTGCATTAATTGCTGAAGGATTACAAAATTTAACAATGGAAGATATTTTACCACAATCCACTAATAACGCTCTTAAAGAAATTCCGTTTATTAAACCTGTTATGTCTAGTGTTACTCAAGGTTTAGCTAATGCATTACTTACTCTTCGTATTGGATGTGTTGCCCGTCGTTATTTATTTAAAGATGGTACATGCATTACAAGAGAAGATATAAGAAGAAATGCATTTAAGGATGCATTACTATTATATCCTCAGGTTTTAGTAGGTACTTTAGCATTTATTCCAAAGAAAATAGTCCATTTATTTACTCCTAAGCCTAAGGATGATAATGAAGTAAATAAAAATATAAAATTAATTGAATCTGAAGCATAAAGAACTAGTTTTACTAGTTTTTTATTTATATAGATATTAATAAATTTCTTTTTTAATATTTATCATCAAATTAAAATTAAAAGTTAAATGACAACTAGTGTGTTGACATTTGGAAAAAGTTTCGATATAATTATGATGTTGTAACATGCACCACATAGAAAAGGCTATTAAATGATATTAAGTTATCTGCCTTTATAGTGAGTCTTAAAAATTTTATAGGAGGTGTAACGACATGTACGCAATTATCGAAACTGGTGGTAAGCAAGTTAAGGTTGAAAAGGATCAAGTTATCTATGTAGAAAAGCTTGATGTTGAAGCTGGAGACACTTACACATTTGACAAAGTTTTATTCTTAGGTGGAGACAAGAATGTTATCGGTGCTCCATACGTTAAGGGTGCTACTGTAACTGCTAAGGTTGAAAAGAATGGTAAAGCTAAGAAGATTATCATCTTCAAGTTCAGACGTTCTCACAATTACCGTAAGAAACAAGGTCATCGTCAATCTTATACTAAGTTAACTATTACAGCTATTAACGCCTAATAATACATGACAAAGTATAAAATCACAAAAACAAGTGATACATATAAAATAGAAGCTTATGGACATGCAAATTTCGCTGATGAAGGTGAAGACATTGTATGTGCAGGAATTTCTATGGCTGTTGCTATGACAGCAAATTTGATTGATAAACTTGGCTTTGGTTGCAATATCGTGAGTTTAACTCATGAAAAAGGTAAGTTTTTGATTGAAACTGATATTGAAAATGATATAGTTGTTTCTATTATGGACAATTTAGTTGATCATTTACAAGCATTGGAACAACAATATCCTAAAAATATCAAAAATCTTAAATAGGAGGTTATGAACGATGTTATTTTTAGATTTACAATTATTCGCATCTAAAAAAGGTGTAAGTTCTACTAAGAACGGTCGTGACTCAGAATCTAAGCGTTTAGGTGCTAAGAAGAGTGACGGTGAACATGCAACTGCTGGTTCTATTCTTTATAGACAACGTGGTACTAGAGTTTTCCCTGGTAAGAATGTTGGCATCGGTGGAGATGACACATTATTCGCTAAGGTAACTGGTACAGTTAAGTTCGAACGCTTAGGTCGTTCAAAGAAGCAAGTTTCAGTTTATCCTGATGCTGAGTAGAATGTAAACACCCAATTTTTTTGGGTGTTTTTTTTAAGAAAAAAATAAAGGAGGTTATCCTTATGGAATTTTTAGATGAAGTCAAAGTTGAACTTCGCGCTGGTAAAGGTGGAGACGGTATTGTTTCTTATCGCCGTGAACTTAAGGTTGAAATGGGTGGACCTTATGGTGGTAACGGTGGTAGAGGTGGTTCTATTATCTTTGTTGGTGACCAAAATTTAAATACACTTCTAGATTTACGTTATAAAAAAGTTATTGTAGGTTTAGATGGTGAACGTGGTATGAAAAAGGGCGCTTATGGTAGAGGTGCAAAGAACACATATATTCATGTTCCATTAGGTACAACAGTATATGACGACGATACTAAAAAAGTTATTGCTGACATTACTATGAATGGCCAAGAAGAAATCATTGCTAAGGGTGGTAGAGGTGGTCGTGGTAATATGGCTCTTGCTACTCGTGTTTTAAAGTGCCCAGATTATGCAGAACTTGGTGAACCAGGTGTACATAGATATGTTAGATGTGAATTAAAGGTTTTAGCTGATTGTGGTCTTGTAGGATTCCCTTCTGTTGGTAAATCTACAATGATTGGTGCTATGTCTAACTGTAAACCTCGTGTTGCAAGCTATCATTTCACAACATTAACTCCAAACTTAGGTATGGTTAGAGTTGATGATGAAAAGTCATTTGTAATGGCTGACTTACCTGGTTTAATTGAAGGTGCTAGCCAAGGTGCTGGTCTTGGTTTTGAATTCTTACGTCACATTGAACGTTGCCGTGTTATTGTTCATGTAATTGATATGGCAGCTACTGAAGGTAGAGACCCAATTGAAGACTATAACATTATTAATAATGAATTAAAGACATATAAGATGAATCTTTCTAAACGTCCTCAAATTGTAGTTGCAAACAAGATGGATGTTGAAGGTGCTCAAGATAATCTTGCTCGTTTCAAAAAGGAATTCCCAGGTGTTGATGTTATTGAAATCAGTGCTTTAGCACATCAAAACTTAGATGAATTAAAGTATAAGATTTATAATTTAATTCAAGAAACACCTCAATTTGATTTACTTGAAGATGATGAAAAGGATGTCGTTACATACGAATATAAACCAGAAGATAGAAACTTCAAGGTTACTCATCCATTCGATCATTATTATAGAGTTGAAGGTAAGTTCTTAGAGAAGGTTGTTGCAATGACTAACTTCGATCAAGAACAAGCTGTTACTAAGTTTGCTCGTCAATTACGCTCTTGGGGTGTAGATGATGCATTACGTGCTGCTGGTTGCCAAGATGGTGACACAGTTGAAGTAGAAGGATACCAATTCGACTTTGCAGACTAATTAAAGGAGCTTTTTGCTCCTTTTTTTCCTTCTTAATATATAAGTTTGTTTTTTTCTAATTAAATATAAGAATTTTGAATTGATTATTTTTTGGAAAAACTATAACACAAAAAAAACTTTTGTTTAGGGGGTAGCACTTTCAATTGACAACCAATTAGAAATGAATGTATAATAAAAAAGGTATATTATTATACAATAACATTAAAGAGAGGACTTTAACTATGTTAAAAAAATTTGATGTATTAAATCGTTTATCTGAATGTGGTGTTGTAGCTGTTGTTCGTGCTAACACTCCAGAAGAAGCCGTAAATATTGGTAAGGCTTGTACAGACGGTGGTGTAAAGGGTATTGAAGTTACTTTTACAGTTCCAGGTGCTGACCAAGTTATCAGAGCCTTAAAGAAGGAAATCTCTGCTGACAAGCTTATTTGTGGTGCTGGTTCAGTTCTTGACCCAGAAACTGCTCGTGCAGCTATTCTTGCTGGTGCTGAGTTCATCGTAGCTCCATCATTCAACCAAGAAGTTGCATTACTTTGCAATAGATATCAAGTACCTTATATTCCAGGTACTCAAACAATTAAAGAAATCGTCACTGCTATGGAATTCGGTTCTGATGTAATTAAAGTATTCCCAGGAGATATGCTTGGACCTACTTTCATTAAGGACGTAAAGGGACCACTTCCTTATGCTAACTTAATGCCATCAGGTGGTGTTAACCTTGAAAATGCTGGTGAATGGATTAAGAAGGGTGCAGTTTGCATTTCTTCAGGTTCTCATTTAACTGCTCCAGCTGCTAAGGGTGACCTTGCATTAACTACTGAAAGAGCTAAGCAATACGTTGAAGCTGTTCGTGTAGCTCGTGAAGAATTAAAAGCTGGTAAGTAATTAATTATTGATTAATGGAGGAAGCTAAATGATTAAAAAGAAAGAAAAAATTATTACATTTGGCGAAATAATGTTAAGATTATCTACTCCAGATCACCAAACAATTAATCAAACTCATTCATATTTAGCCAATTATGGTGGTGGAGAAGCTAACGTAGCAGTAGCATTATCTCATATGGGACACAATTGCTACTTTATGTCTAAGCTTCCACCAAACCAACTTGGTGATGGTGCAATTTCGCACTTAAATGCCAATGGTGTTCATACTGATTATATTACTCGTGGTTCAACTACTTTAGGTATTTATTTCCTTGAGTCAGGTTTTGGTGGACGTCCATCAAAAGTAATTTATAACAGAAAGCATTCTGCTATAACTCGTATCGGACTTGAAGAATTTGATTTCGATGAAGTATTTGAAGATGCTACTTGGTTCCATGTTTCAGGTATTTCATTATCTTTAAATGAACGTGTAGCTCAATTTGCTGTTGCTGCTTGTAAATATTGTCATGAACATGGTATTAAAGTCTCTTTTGACTTTAATTATCGTGCAAAATTATGGACAGTTGAAGAAGCTAAACCTTGGTACCAAGAAATTATTAAATATGTTGATGTTGCATTCTGCTCATTCTGGGATTGCAACACACTTCTTGACATTCCTCTAGATGAAGGCCTTGAAAATGCTTCAAAGCATGAAAAGAGAAAAAATGTTTGTCCAAAGATGATGAAGAAGTATGGAGTTAAATATGTGTTTGGTACAGATAGAGTTGTTTACAATGCAACAGAAAACTCTCTAGCTGCATATTACTACACTCAAGATGGTTGTGACTTAACTGATCCTATCAGATTTATGATTCTTGATAGAATTGGTGGAGGAGATGCCTTCGCTAGTGGTGTCATTCACGGATTAATTAAGGATTATGAAGATCCTAAATTTGCTGCATTATTTGGTCTAAATACTTCAGTATTAAAGCACACTATTTATGGTGATGCATGTCTACTTTCAGTAGAAGATATTGAACAATTTATGGCAACTAATGGTTCCGCAGAAGTGCAGAGGTAATTATTATGATAGTAGGAAAATTAAATCACTTATATCGTTATACAGGTATTTCAAAGAATATCGACACTTGCATCAATTATATCCTTGAAAAGGGTATTGATGGTTTACTTGCTTTACCAGAAGGTAAAACAGAAATCGATGGTAAGAATGTTTATGTTAACCGTAACACATATATTGCTAAAGATAAGAAGGACACATTCTTTGAAAACCATGAAAACTACATGGATTTACAAGTAGTTTTAAAGGGTAATGAATATTTTGCTTATACAGATATTTCTAACCCAGATTTAAAGGTTACAACTGAGTATAATGCCGAAAAGGATGTTACAAAGTTTAACGCTGGTGATGTTGATTCAGTTAAGAATGCTCAATGGTTCGTTTTAAACGAAGGTTTTGCATTAGTATTTACTGAAGACGTTCATCTAGGAAAGTGCGATTTTGACGGTCAAACTGTTGAAAAGTGCGTTTTCAAAATTAAAATTGATAAATAATATTATTAGGAGAAATTAAAGTTATGAAGAATTTAAAGTTCAATTCAACTAAAGTCGTAACTATGGGTGAAATCATGTTACGTCTTTCTACACCAATGAATACTCGTTTTGTACAAGCTAATCAATTCGATATCATTTTCGGTGGTGGAGAAGCTAACGTTGCTGTTTCATGTGCTAACTATGGTCTTGAAGCTTCATTCGTTTCTAAGTTACCAGACAACCCAATTGGTCAAGCTGCATTAAACTCATTACGTCGTTATGGTGTTGATACATCTGCTATCGCTCGTGGTGGTGACCGTATTGGTATTTACTATTCAGAAACTGGTGCTTCAATGCGTGCTTCTTCAGTAATTTATGACAGAGCTCATTCTGCAATTGCTGAAGCTAAGGTTGAAGACTTCGATTTCGATAAGATTTTCGAAGGTGCTGGTTGGTTCCACTGGTCAGGTATTACTCCTGCTATTTCTGATGCTTCTGCTAAGGTTCTTGAAGCTGCATTAATCGCTGCTAAGAAGCACAATGTTGTTGTATCTGTAGACTTAAACTTCCGTGCTAAGTTATGGACAAGCGAAAAGGCTATCTCAGTTATGAAGCCATTAATGAAGTATGTTGACGTTTGCATCGGTAACGAAGAAGACGCTCAATTATGCTTAGGTTTCAAGCCAGATGCTGACGTTACTGCTGGTAAGACAGATGCTGCTGGTTACCATAAGATTTTCGAACAAATGAAGAAGGAATTCGGTTTCAAGTATGTTGTTTCAACATTACGTGAATCATTCTCAGCTACTCACAATGGTTGGAAGGCATTAATTTATGACGGTGAAGAATTCTATGAATCTAAGCGTTATGACATCGACCCAATCATCGACCGTGTTGGTGGTGGAGATTCATTCTCTGGTGGTTTAATCTACGGTTTATTAACTAAGGAAACTCAAGGTCAAGCTCTTGAATTCGCTGTTGCTGCTTCAGCATTAAAGCACACTATTAACGGTGACTACAACCTAGTTACAGTTAAGGAAGTTGAAAAGCTTGCTGGTGGAGACGCTTCAGGTAGAGTTCAACGTTAATTTAGGATAATTTAATAATATTTGTGCAACAAGTTATTGAATTAATCTTAAACATTAATTTAAAACTAAAGGGCACTATTATTTAGTGCCCTTTTCTTTATTTTGAAAGGATTATATATTATGAAATTTGATGTAAGATATGCAAATCATCCAGATGATACTAAAAATTATGATACAGAAACATTAAGAAAGAATTTCTTAATTGAATCAGTATTTGAAGATGATGATGTAGTATTAACATATAGCCATCAAGACAGAATTATTGTTGGTGGTATTAAACCTGTAACTAAGAGCTTAAAGCTTGAAGGTAATGATGCAATGCGTTGCGCATTCTTCCTTGAAAGAAGAGAAATGGCATTTATTAACGTTGGTGGTGCTGGTAAGGTAACTTTAGATGGTGCTAGCTATGATATAATGCCTCGTGATGGTATGTATATTGGTATGGGTGTTAAAGAAATTGAATTTACATCTGTTGATCCAAAGAATCCAGCTAAATTCTATATGTCATCAAGCCCAGCTCATAAGACTTACCCAACAGTATATATTGCTTATACTAAGGAAAATCTTGATGCATTTAAGGGTGATATTAAGGCTGTTGAATGTATTCATAAGCATTTAGGTGATGAAGCTCATATGAATAAGCGTGTTATTAACCAATATGTTAATACAGCAATCATTGATTCATGCCAATTAGCTATGGGTATGACTGCTCTAGCTACAGGTTCATGCTGGAATACAATGCCATGCCATTTACATGAACGTAGAATGGAAGTTTATTACTACTTTGATTTCGATGAAGAAGATAGAGTATTCCATTTAATGGGTAGACCAGATGAAACTAGACATATCGTTATGGGACCAGATCAAGCTGTTATTTCACCAGCATGGTCAATTCATGCTGCAAGTGCTACAAATAACTATACATTTATTTGGGCAATGTGCGGTGAAAACCAAGATTATGATGACCAAGATTGGTTAGAAACTAAAGATTTAAAATAAGATTATTATAGAGGGTATTTATGTTAAGTTTAGACAGTTTTTCGCTTAAAGGTAAAGTAGCACTAGTTACTGGTGGTACTTACGGAATCGGATTTGCAATTGCTAGTGCTTTAGCTAACTGTGGTGCTAAAATTGCTTTTAATGATAGAAATC
>JAEELC010000183.1 GCA_016288675.1 Acholeplasmatales bacterium
CCTATCACTCCATCTGCACCAATGGCTGAATATGTAGATGAATGGACTTCAAAGGGCATGGAGAATATTTTTGGTGTGCCTGTCAAAGTTGTAGAAATGGAATCTGAAGGTGGTGCTGCTGGTACAGTACACGGTTCACTTGAAGCTGGTGCACTTACTACTACATTTACTGCTTCTCAAGGTTTATTATTAAAGATTCCAAACATGTATAAGATTGCTGGTGAATGTCTACCTGGTGTTATGCACGTAGCTGCTCGTTCACTTGCAGCTCAATCACTTTCAATTTTCGGTGATCATCAAGACGTTATGGCAGCTCGTCAAACTGGTTGGGCAATGTTATGCTCTAACTCTGTTCAAGAAATTATGGATTTAGGTGGTGTTGCACACTTATCTGCAATTGAAACATCTATTCCATTCTTACATTTCTTTGATGGTTTTAGAACAAGTCATGAAGTAAATACTGTTGAACCTATTGATTATGAAGTATATAAGAAGCTTGTTAATTATAAGAAGATTCAAGAATTTAGAGACAATGCTTTAAACTTCAATCATCCAAAGATTCGTGGTACTGCTCAAAACGATGACGTTTATTTCCAAACTCGTCAATTACAAGCACAAAAGTATGCTGAAGTTCCTGATGTAGTTGCAGACTACATGAAGAAGGTTTCTAAGGTAACTGGTAGAAATTATGCTCCATTTGTATATTATGGTGCTCCTGATGCTACAGATGTAATTGTAGCTATGGGTTCAGTATGTCAAGCAGCTAGAGAAGTTGTTGATGTATTAACAAAGAAGGGTAAAAAGGTTGGTTTAGTGGAGGTCCATTTATATCGTCCTTTCTCATCTAAATACTGGTTTAAGGTTGTTCCTTCTACAGTAAAAAATATTTCTGTATTAGATAGAACTCTTGAACAAGGTGCAGCAGGTGAACCATTATATCTTGATGTTTGCTCATTATATATTGGTAAAGCTGATGCTCCAAAAATTGTTGGTGGTATCTACGGTTTATCTTCAAAAGATACAACTCCAGATATGATTAACGCTGTTTATGAAAATTTAGCTAAGACTAAATCAAAGAACAGCTTCACTTTAGGTATCAACGATGATATCCAAAATTCTAACTTAGTAGTTAAGAAGCACATTGATACTGCTGATAAGACAACTACAGAATTATTATTCTTTGGTTTAGGTTCAGATGGTACAGTAGGTGCTTGTAAGAATATTTCTAAGATTATCGGTGATTATACAGACTTCTATTCACAAAGCTATGCAGCTTATGACTCAAAGAAGTCAGGTGGTTCAACAAGATTACATTTACGTTTCTCAAAGAACCCAATCCGTTCTACATATTTAGTTAACCAACCACACTTCGTTTCATGCTCTCTAGATGCATATCTAAATAAGTTCGAAATGATTAAGGGACTTCGTGATGGTGGTACTTTCTTACTTAATACTGTAACTCCAGCTGAAAAGATTGAAGAATTATTACCAAATTCATATAAGATTCAATTAGCTAAGAAGCATGCAAAGTTCTATATTATTGATGGTACTCATGCTGCTCTTGAATGTGGTTTCCGTCCAGGTCTTGGTGTTAACACAATTATGCAATCTGCATTCTTTAAGTTAAATGAACAAATCATGAGCTTTGAAGAAGCTAAGAAGCATATGAAGGAATTTGCAATTAAGACTTACTCAAAGAAGGGTCAAGAACTTGTTGATATGAACGTTAAGGCCGTTGATATGGGTGAATCTAGAATTGTCGAAATTAAAGTTAAACCAGAATGGGCTAATTTAACTCCTGAAACTGTTAAGGTTGATTTATCTAGACCAGCATTTGTCAGAAACATTGCTGATCCAATTGCCGCATTAAAGGGTGATGAACTTCCATTATCAGTATTTAAGGATAGAGCTGATTGCTCAATGCCATCTGGTACAGCTGCACTTGAAAAGCGTGGTGTTGCTTCTCAAACTCCAATTTGGACTGCAGACAACTGTATTCAATGTAACCAATGTGCATTCGTATGTCCACATGCTGCTATCAGACCATTCTTAGTTAATGAAGAAGAAGCTGCTAAGGCTCCTAAGAATACACAAATGTTACCAGCTACAGGTGTTGCTGATCATAAGTTTGTAATTTCTATCTCTACACTTGATTGTACAGGTTGTGGTGTATGTACTACAGTTTGTCCAGGTAAGCCAAAGAAGGGTGAAGATGGAAAGCCAATGAAGGATGAAAACGGTAAGTTAATTTCTGAAAAGGCATTAAAGATGATTCCAATCGCTGATGCTAAGGCTTCAGGTCAAGTTGAAGAAGCAAAATATTTCTATAACAATGTTTCATATAAGAGCAATTTAGTTCCACAAACAACTGCAAAGAATGTTCAATTTGCTCAACCATTATTTGAATTCTCAGGTGCTTGTGCTGGTTGTGGTGAAACTCCATATGTTAAAGCAGTTTCACAATTATTCGGTGAACATATGATTGTTGCTAATGCTACTGGTTGTACATCAATTTATTCAGGTTCATATCCATCATCTCCATACACAGTAAATGCTGAAGGTCGTGGTCCAGCTTGGGCTAACTCATTATTTGAAGATAATGCAGAATTCGGTCTAGGTATGAGAGTTGCTTATGAAACAATGAGAGATAGAATTCAAAATATCTTTGCTGCTCATAAGGATGAATTAACAGCTGAAGAAACTGAATTAGCTAAGTCATGGGTAGAAAACCGTGCTGAATTCGAAAAGACAAAAGAATTAGCTCCAAAGATGGAAGCTGTATTTGGTGCAGATGAAAGACCATTTGCTAAAGAAATCATGTCATTAAAGCAATACTTTGTTAAGGCTAGCCAATGGATTATTGGTGGTGACGGTTGGGCTTATGACATCGGTTATGGTGGTCTTGACCATGTTCTAGCATCTGGTGAAGATGTAAATGTTCTTGTTGTAGATACAGAAGTATATTCAAATACTGGTGGTCAAGCATCTAAGTCAAGCCGCTTCGGTGCTGTTGCTAAGTTCGCTGCTGCTGGTAAGAGAACAAGCAAGAAGGACATGGCATCAATTTTCATGAGCTATGGTAACATTTATGTTGCTACTGTATCTCATGGTGCTAACCAAAACCAAGTTATTAAAGCTTTAAAAGAAGCTGAAGCTTACCATGGACCATCAATTGTTATTTGCTACTCACCATGTATTGCACATAACATTAAGGGTGGTTTAAATAGAAGCCAATTAGAAGCTAAGTTAGCTACAGAATGTGGTTATTTCCCAACATTCCGTTATAATCCAACTCTAGCTGAAGAAGGTAAGAACCCATTCACACTAGATTCAAAGGCTCCAAATTGGGACTTATATCAAGACTTCTTAAAGAGTGAAGGTCGTTATAATCAATTATTAAAGATTAATCCAGACAAAGCTCAAGAAATTCTTGAAAGAAATATGAAGGATGCTCAAAAGAGATATGCTTCATATGTTAAACGTGCTGAACAACAATAATATATAATATTGGTGTCTCTATTTTAGAGGCACCTTTTTTTATGTTTTTTAGCACACTTTTTAAAATTTTGTATTATTAAAGTGTTAAAAAATTAAAAGTGTGATATTATATAAATATTAAATAAGAGGTAAAAATTATGGCTAATTTAAACAATCGTAAAATTGCAATTGTGGGTTGCGGATTCGTTGGTTCATCTAGCGCGTTTGCGATTATGGAGTCGGGTTTATTTTCGGAGATGGTTTTAATAGATTTAGATAAGTCACGTGCAGAAGGAGAAGCTCTTGATATTGCACATGGACTTCCTTTTGCTCGCCCTATGAAGATATATGCAGGAGATTATAAGGATTTATCAGATGCATATGTAATTGTTGTAACTGCAGGTGCTGCTCAAAAGCCAGGCGAGACAAGACTTGATTTAGTTAATAAGAATGTTTCTATTTTTAAGTCAATTATTCCTGAAATTGCTAAGTACAATAAGGATGCAATCATGCTTATTGTATCAAATCCAGTAGATATTTTAACTTATGCAGCAGTTAAATTATCAGGATATCCTGAATCAAGAGTATTTGGTTCTGGTACTGTTTTAGATAGTGCACGTTTCAGATATTTACTTGGAGAGCATTTACGTGTTGACCCAAGAAGTGTGCACGCTTATATCGTTGGTGAACATGGTGATTCTGAAATTGCAGCTTGGTCAAGCGCATCAATTGCTGGTATGCCTATTCATAAATTCTGTGAACTTCGTGGCTTTTATGAGCATAGAGCTATTTCAGCACGTATTGCTGATAATGTTAGAAATAGTGCATATGAAATTATAGAAAAGAAAAAAGCTACTTATTATGGAATTGCAATGAGCGTTAGAAGAATTTGTGAAGCTATTGTTCGTGATGAAAAATCAGTTTTAGCAGTTTCGTCAGTTCAACATGGTGCTAATGGAATTAATGATGTTGCATTATCTATGCCAGCAATTGTTGGTAAAGATGGTGTAGAAACACAAATCCCAATCAATTTAGATGAAGAAGAAAAAGAAAACTTAATTGCTTCTGAAACACAATTAAAGGCTGTCTTAAAGAAGGTTGGACTATGTTAATTGTTGGTCCACATCTTTCAACATCAAAGGGCTTTTTAGCTGCAGCTAAAGAAGCAGTAGCTATTGAAGCTAACACTTTCCAATTCTTTTCTAGAAATCCTCGTGGAGGAGCTAGCAAGGATATTGATATAGATGACTTTAATGCTTATTTAACATATTCTAAAGAACACAATATAATTACTCCATTATGCCATGCCCCTTACACATTAAATCCTTGTTCTAATAAAGAAGAAACAAGAGAATTTGCAGTACAATGCTTTGAAGAAGATTTAGAAAAATTAAGTATATTTAATGGTATTTGCTATAATTTTCATCCGGGTAGTCATGTAGGACAAGGAGAAGAAATAGGTATTACAAAAACTATTGAAGTTTTAAATAAAGTAATGAAGGAAGAAATGTCTGTTACAGTATTATTAGAGACAATGTCTGGTAAGGGTACTGAAATTGGCAAAACATTTGAAGAATTAAAAAGAATTATTGATGGTGTTAAATATAATAAAAATCTTGGTGTTTGTTTAGATACATGCCATGTATTTTGTGCAGGATATGATATTAAAAATCATTTAGATGATGTTTTAGATGAATTTGATAAAGTAATTGGATTAGATAAATTAAAAGCGATCCACTTAAATGATACATTCAATGATTTTAATACGCATAAGGATCATCATCAAAAACTTGGAGAAGGATTCATAGGAAAAGAAGCCTTCATTAATATTATTAATAACCCACGTTTAAAAAATATTCCTATGTATTTAGAAACACCTAATGAAGACGCGGGATGGAAAGAAGAAATAGCCTTCCTTAAAGCTAATATATAATATTATCAATATTACTTTAAAGAATAAAAGGATATATTTGTAGTCATACAAATATATCTTTTTTTTTTTTTTGAGTAAAATTTACCCATATTCTTATAGAATAATGTTATAATTTCTATATTAAAAAAGGTGATTTTATGTTTGGTTTCATAAGAAAAATGTGGTGGTTTATATCTAAAAATAAGCGATATTATATTGCTATTTTTTTGATTGGCGTTATTTTAGCCTTAACTTTATTAATTCCTGCTGATATTATTGGAGATTTCACTGATAAGGTTTCTAAGAAAACTTTAACACGTGATTATTTGATTAATCACATTGTTGTAAAAGCTATACTTTCAGCAATACTCATTTATTTAGTTACTACTACGCGTAGATTTATACAGGTTAGATTAAGAGTTAAGTTATTTTATGCACTTCAAGTACGCTATATGGAAAATATACTTTCTCAAGATGCTGTATTTTTTGAAAAATATCAATCTGGTGATTTACTTGCTCGTGCATTAGGTGATGTTAAAAATGTTAATTTCTCTGCAGGTAATAGACTTTTAAATATGATATATGAATTAACAGTTATTATTGCTTATGTTATATCAATGGCAATAATAAATCCATTGCTAACATTATATTCAGTATTACCATTATCTCTTATATTTGTAGTAAATTTTGTGCTTAAATTAAAGGTTAAAAAGAATTGGAAAGAAGTACGTGAGGCTTCTAGCGCAATGTCTAATGTAATACTTGAAAGTATTACTAATGTTCGTACTATTCGTGCTTTCTCTAAGGAAAAAGAAAACTATAGGAAGAATATGGAATATTCTAAGAAGACATACGAAATTGAAAAGAAAAATTTATTTGTTAATGTGTCATTTCAACCAATATTCCAATCAATTATTGCTATAAGTGTACTTATTGCTTATTTTTATGCAGTTCATAAGATTCCTGGAAATGAAGAATTTACAATTGCTAAGTTCGTTAAATTTATGATTTATTTAAATTCTTTAGCATCTCCATTTAGAAATATAGGTAATATGCTATCTAATTTTTATCAATCTATTATTTCTTTAGATAGATTAAATGAAATATATGATGCTAAGAGCGTAATTGTTGACAAACCAAATGCGATTGAACTTGATCATATTGATACAATCGAATTTAATAATATTTCATTTAAATATCCAGATAATGATGAATATGTTATTAAAGGAATTAATCTTAAATTAAATAAAGGTCAAACACTCGGTATTGTTGGTAAAACAGGTGCAGGTAAATCTACTTTAATTCGTCAATTAATGAGACAATTTCCAATTGATTCTGGAGAATTATTAATTAATGGTATTAGTATTAATGATTATACTAAGGAAAGTGTAAGAAGAAATATTGCATATTGTCCACAGGAACACATCTTATTTACAAGATCTGTTATTAGAAATGTTGAACTAGGTACAACAATTGATTATGAGCTTAATGATGTTTATGATTCAATTAAAGCTGCTGATTTTGAAAAAGATATTGAAGCTTTACCAGAAGGACTTGATACTATTGTTGGTGAATATGGTGTTACATTATCAGGCGGACAAAAGCAGCGTCTTTCAATTGCGCGTGCATTTATGAAAAATGCTCCATTATTAATCCTTGATGATTCTTTATCTGCCGTAGATGGTAAAACTGAATCTAATATTATAAATAATATTGATCAAACTCGTAAGAATAAAACTAATATCATAATTGCACATAGATTAAGTGCTGTAATGAATGCTGATCACATTATTGTTCTTGATAATGGAGCAATTAGTGAGGAAGGTACTCACGAAGAGCTAATGAATAAGCATGGATGGTATTCTGAGTTGTTTAAGCATCAATTAATGACAAAGGAGGAAGAAAGCCATGAGTAAAAAATTACCTAATAAATATAATAAGCGTGGCTTATTACGTCGTACTCTTCCTTATATTATTCAAAACAAGATTAAAATCTTTATTTGTATAATTTTAGCTCTTGCAATAGCTCTTCTTACAACATATATGCCACGTATTACAAAGCGTATATTAGATGACTATGTAGCTACATCCTCAAGCTTTGAAGAAGTTGAGTATGATGCAGTATTACGTCTACTTATGTTATATCTTGGTGCTACATTTATTGTGGTTGTATTAAGATATTCACTAAATTTCATCCTAAATTTAACAGGTATGAAAATTGAACGAGCAATTAGAGAAGATGCTATTCGTAAGATTGATTATCTTCCAGTAGATTATTATGCACTAGAACCAGATGGAAAAATCGTTGCTAAGATTACAAGTGATTCAGCTGGTGTTCGTACATTCTTTACTGTTCAATTCTCAATTGCCCAAGCAATTGTAAATATCATAGCTTTATTTGTAGGATTTATTATTCTGGATTATAGATTAGCATTAATTTTATTATGCAGCTTGCCTATTATTTTATTGTGGATAACTCTATATAGAAAAAAGATTCATGCATATTATCAAGATATACGTGAAACAAGTTCACGTATTACTGGTAAGTTAAATGAACTTATTTCAGGTACTTTAATTATTCAAGCATTTAATCAAGAAAAGTATATGTTAAAGGATTACACTGATTTAGTAGATAGATATAATTATATGCAAACTAAGGCTAATTCTATAAATGCATATCTAGGTATTGAATTACTTGAATTTATTAAACGTTTATTAGTAGCTGCAATTGTTTTATTCTTCGGTATTCAATTTTTAGATACTACTGATTTAGCTACAGTTGCAGTTACTGCGGGTATGATTACTACATTTACAGATTATTTAGATAAAATGATTAATCCAATTAATACCATATTCAATAACTTAAACGAACTAGAAGATTCTATTGTTGCTGCTAATAGAGTGTATATGTTCTTAGATGAGGAAAATGATACACATGTTTTTGATGGAAAAGAAGCACCTAATGTAATTAACGGTGATGTTGAATTTAAGAATGTACACTTTAGCTATGTGGAGAAAAAAGAAGTATTACATGGTATTAATCTACATGTTGAATCTGGTTGCTCAGTTGGTATTGTAGGACATACAGGATCTGGCAAATCTAGTCTTATGAATTTATTATTACGTTATAATGATTATCAAGAAGGTAAAATTCTAATTGATAAAGAGGAAATAACTAAGTTTAATAAACAAAGCTATAGAAAAAATTTAGGTATTGTATTACAGACACCTTCTCTTTTTGCAGGTACATTAAAATCTAATGTAACTATGGAAAGGGAATATAGTGACCAAGAAGTTATTGATGTATTAAAAGAAGTCGGTGCTGGATATATGATTGATAAAAATCCACTAGGTATATATCAGCCAATTTCATTTAGAGGGGAAAACTTATCTTTAGGTGAAAAGCAATTAATTTCTTTTGCAAGAATATTATTAAGAAATCCTAAGATTTTAGTTTTAGATGAAGCTACTTCTAATATTGATACAGAAACAGAGCTTTTAATAAAAAAAGCCATGGATGTTGTAAAAACAGGTAGAACAACATTTATTATTGCTCATAGATTATCTACTATTAAAAACTGTGATAGAATTATTGTTTTAGATCATGGTGTGATAGTAGGAGAAGGCAGTCATGATGAACTTTATAGCACTTGTAGTGTTTATAAAGATATGTATGATTCTCAATATAAAACAATTGAAGAGTATGAAAATAAGACTAAATATGGTTTGATTTAGAGATGGAATTTTAAAATTCCATCTTTTTCATTTTATCGAGATATATTATTTGAATAATATTTTTAATTTTTGTATAATAATACAAGGTTAAAGGTATGAGGTTTAATATATATTATTAACCTCATTTTATATATTTAAGGAGGCCTTGTTATGCAAGACGTATTAGAGATTAGAGACTTATATGCACGTGTTCCTGAAAAGGAAATCTTAAAAGGTGTTAATTTAACAATAAAGACTGGTGAAACTCATGCAATTATGGGACCTAATGGGACTGGTAAATCAACTTTATCAAGTATTATCATGGGTAATCCTAAGTATGAAATTACTAGTGGTGAAGTATTATTCAATGGTAAAAACATTAATGATTTAGCCGTTGATGAACGTGCTCGTTTAGGTTTATTCTTAGCTTATCAAACACCAGTTGAAGTACCAGGTGTTACAAATAGTGATTTCATTCGTCAAGCTATGAAAGCATGTGGTAATGATTTATCTTTATTTAAGTTTATTAAAGAATATGATAAAGCTTGTGAAGATCTTGAAATGCCTGAAGGACTTGCTCAACGTTATTTAAATCAAGGTTTCTCTGGTGGAGAAATGAAAAGAAATGAAATTCTTCAAATGAAGATGTTAAAGCCTAAGTTTGCTGTATTAGATGAAATTGATTCTGGTCTAGATGTAGATGCTTTACGTATTGTAGGTACTAATGTTGAAAATATGGTTAAGGATCCTGAAGCACATTTAGGATGCTTATTAATTACTCACTATCAACGTTTACTTGACTATATTAAGCCTGATTTTGTACACGTTATGATTAATGGTCGTATTGTAAAGACTGGTGGTCAAGAATTAATCGCAAAGATTGACCAAGAAGGTTATCGCTGGGTTAAGAAAGAACTTGGAATTGATATTGCAAACGAGAACGAAAATGCGCCACATGTAGTTCTTGGTGCTTGTGCAAGAAATACTAAGTAAAATGCATAATATTGAATTAAACAATAAGCAAGTTTTAAATGTTGATAATGACTCTTATGTTTTACGTGGCGACTGTGATGTCGTTATCAATGTTAATGATAATATTAATGCTAAAATATTATTAATTAATTCAGCTTCAAATGTTACTGTTAATTTAGGTAATTATGCTAATGTTCAATTTGATACATTAGTATTTGAATCAAAAAAGAATAAGTTAGTATTTAACTTAAGTGAAAATGCTTATTTATTATTAAATTATTTATCTAATTTAAGTAGTGAAAATGATTTAGAAATAAATTTAAATGGTTACAAAGCTAATGCACTTGTTAAGTATTTAATTGTAAATAAGAATAACAATTCTAATTTTAATGCGCATATTAATCACAATGCTAAAGAAACTACATCAGACATTACAAATTATGGAGTTTCTTTAGGAGAATCAAGAATTAATTTTGATACAGTTGGTAAGATTAATAAAGGAATGGCAAAATCTGTTTGCCATCAATTAACTCGTGGAGTTATTAATGGAGACCATGCATCAGTTCTTTCACGTCCTATTCTTTTAATTGATGAGTATGATGTTAAAGCTAATCATGGTACAGCTATTGGTCGTTTAAGTGATAGAGAGCTTTATTACTTAATGAGCCGTGGTTTAACAAAAGAAGAAAGCTATAAGCTATTATTATCTGGTATTGCAAATCCTATCATTGAATCATTATGGAATGATGATGTTAAGGAAGAAACACATACTAATATTTATAAAGAAATTTAGAGGTGTCTTATGTCTTTAAGTGAATATAGAAAAGATTTCCCAGTTCTAAATGAACAAAAGGATCTTCATTATCTTGATACTGCCGCATCTAGCTTAAAGCCTAAGTGTGTTATTGATAAAGTAGATTATTATTATAATCATTATGGTTGTAATGTTCACCGCGGCGTTTATGGCTTAAGTTATGAAGCAACTGATATGTATGAATCAGCACGCGAAACTATTGCTAGATTTATTAATGCTGACGCAAGTGAAATAGTATATACTCGTGGTGCTTCTGCATCATTAAATTTAGTTGCGCAAAGCTATGGTATGACTTTCATCAATGAAGGTGATGAAATAATTACAAGCGAACTTGAGCATCATTCCAACTTTATGCCTTGGTTAAATGTTGCTAATGTTAAAAAGGCTACAGTTAAATTTGTTCCTCTTACAAAAGAAGGTAGAATTACTGTGGAAAACTTTAAGTCTGTCTTGACAGATAAAACAAAATTAGTAGCTTTAACATATGTATCTAATGTTATGGGATATATTACTCCTATAAAAGAAATTATTAAGATTTGTCATGAAAGAGGAATCATTGTTTCAGTTGATGCTGCACAAGCTGCACCTCATATGAAAATTGATGTCAAAGAACTTGATTGTGATTTCTTAAGTTTCTCAGGACATAAAATGTGTGGTCCTACTGGTATTGGTGTTTTATATGGTAAGAAGTCATTATTAGATAAGATGCCACCAGTTGAATTTGGTGGAGATATGGCTGATACTGTTTTAAAAGACTCTATGACCTTCAAAGAAGCTCCTATGAAATTTGAAACAGGTACACCTATTATTGCGGGAGCAATAGGATTAGGTGAAGCTTGTAAATATCTTGATTCAATTGGACTTGATAAGATATCTGCTTGGGAAAGCCATTTAGGACATTTAGCTGCAACTGAACTTTCTAAGATTAATGGTGTTACAGTATATAACCCAAGTGTTGAAACTGGTGTAGTAGCATTTAATATAGATGGTGTTCATCCACATGATGCCGCTTCTATTTATGATGAGAATCATGTTTGTATTCGTGCTGGACATCATTGTGCACAACTTGTTACACGTTTCTTAAATCAAATTTCAACAACTCGTGCATCATTTTATTTCTATAATACAGAAGAAGATGTTTATGCATTAGTTGATGCTGTTAAGAAGGCAATTGATTTCTTTGGTCAATTTTAAGGAGGATTATTATGCAAGATTTAAATAATTTATATAGAGCAGTTATTATGGATAATTATAAGAATCCTCACAATAAAGGACTTGTTGAAAATCCAAAATATCATTTTCTACATTTAAACAATCCTAGCTGTGGTGATGATATGAATGTTCAATTATATATTGAAGATGGTAAAATTGTTGATGCTCGTCATGATGGACATGGTTGTTCAATTTGCTGCTCAAGCGC
>JAEELC010000184.1 GCA_016288675.1 Acholeplasmatales bacterium
TATATTTTGATAATTTAGTATAAAAAAGCCTGGATAATATCCAAAAAAATAATCAGTACCAACTCCAACACGTAGTGCAGAAATTAAAGTTAGTGGAAGTATAGATAAAATAATAAAAAGATAATATAAATATTTCTTTTTATTATTTTTAGTACTATCAATATTTATACTTGAATCATTTGTAGTAACAACAAAATATTTATTAGCAATACCTATAAATATTAATGTTAATATTAAACCTATAATATATATAAGCATAGTTAATCATCTCCATAAATATAATTATATATTAATTATTTTTTATATCATATATAATTTTAAAAAAATGAGAACAATTGTTCTCATTTAATTTAAACAATACGATAACACTTAATAATTAATATAAAGAAATAAGCTTTATGCTTACGTCTATATTTTAATAAAAATTTAAATCATTATCAAGTTATATTATCTCTTATTTATAAATGTTCCATTTTTATAAATAGATCTAGGTGGTATACATCCTCTAACACATGATACCGGATATACATTAGAGTTTCTTCCAATAACTGTACCAGGATTTAATACTGAATTACAACCAACTTCTACTTCGTCTCCTAGGAAGGCTCCTACCTTCTTAATGTTTGTTTCTATATCAGTTCCCTCATTATGAATTACAACTAATGCTTTGTCGCTTTTTACATTAGAAGTAATAGAACCAGCTCCCATATGGGCTTTATAGCCTAATATAGAATCTCCAACATAATTATAATGTGGAACTTGAACGTTATCAAATAAGATAACGTTCTTTAATTCTACAGAGTTACCTACAACACAGTTTTCTCCAACTAAAGCTTGACCACGAATAAATGCACAATGTCTAACTTCGCTATTAGCTCCTATAATACATGGAGCACCTAGATAAGCTGAAGGAAATACTTTTGCAGTCTTATGAACCCATACCTGTGGAGTAATCTCGCTATATTCTTCTTTATTTAAAGAATTACCTAATTCAATAATTAAATCTTTAATACCTTTTAAAGCTTCCCATGGATATGTGAAGCTTTTAAGGTAATTAGAAGCTAATGTATGTTCTAAACTATATAAATCATTTATTGTTAAGTTCATAATAACCTCCTAAATAGATTTAACCATTTCTACTAATTCTAAAGAATATTTTTCCATTATATTTATATCTTTACACATAACAGAAACTCTAATTAAATCTTCAGTACCTGAAGCTCTAACAATGATTTTACAATCATTATTAAGCTCAGACTTTATTTCTTCTATTCTTTTAAACAAATCTTCATTGTTTAAAACCTTAGCTTTATCATTAACTTTAACATTAACCATCTTATCTGCATACATATGTAAATCTTTAAACCAATCTGAAATAGTAGTATTAGTTTCAGTAAGTAGGTTAATTACTAGAATAGCATTTAACACACCATCTCCTGTGTGTAAAACATCAGGAACAATAATATGTCCTGAGTTTTCACCACCAACTGATAGATTGTGTTCTTTTAAAGCTCTAGCAATATATTTATCACCAACTGGTGTTTCAATAACTTTAATGCCTTCAGCATCAAGCTTATGAAGTAAACCTAAGTTAGACATCATAGATAATGCAATAGTATCTTTATTTAACTTATTCTTATTCTTTAAATATTTAGCAATAAGATAAATAAGCATATCACCATCAACTGTATTACCATCACTATCTACACATAATACACGGTCACCATCACCATCAAATGCAAATCCAATATCACATTTATTTTCAACTACAGTTTTCTTTAATAATTCAAGATGTGTAGAACCACATCCATTATTGATATTAGTTCCGTTTGGAGTATTTGCGACAACAACTAAATTATCTGTGACTTTGCTAAATACTTGTGGAGCTGTATTAAAAGTAGCTCCATTAGCACAGTCAATTGCAATCTTTAAATTTGAATGAACTATGTGCTTTTCAATAAATGATAAGTAATCAAACAAAGGTTTAGATTCATCAATTAAAGTTCCAATCTCACCTGTATAGTTTATAGGATTATCCATTAATTCTTCTACTCTAGCTTCTTCTTCATCAGTTAATTTAAATCCTCTATTTAATAATTTAATACCATTATCCGTATAAGGATTATGTGAAGCAGTAATCATTACCCCTGTATAGCCTTTAACACGTGAATAATATATTAATGCTGGTGTTGGAATAACACCAACATAATGAACATTCATGCCATGAGATAAAGCACCAGCTGTAATAGCATTAGCTAACATATCTTTAGATAATCTTGTATCTGTAGCAAGTACTACATCTTTATTATTTAATGATTCTAAAGCAGCACCTATTCTAGATACAATATCAACTGTTAATTTTATATTAGGAATGCCACGCATTCCATCTGTTCCAAAATATTTCATATAAACAACTACATCCTTTTTAATATGTTTTATATGAATTATTTTATCACTTTTTTTAGTATCACACAAACAAAAAAGGTTATTAACATTTAAAAACAATAAAAATGAGATAACGACATAAATATGTTTTTTAAATATACACATTTTAATTATTACCTTTCAATAATATATGATTATTTTGAAGAAATAAAGTATTCAAAAATTCTATCTGATTTAACAATTAAAGCTTATTATTATGATCTTAATAATTTAATTAATTATTTAGAAAATAATAATATTAATTCTATTAAAAGAATAAATGAAAAAGTTATTATTGCTTATATTAGACTACTTGAAAATAATTATAAAGCAACCACGATAATAAGAAAGATAGTAACAATAAAAATGTTCTTTAAATATTTATCTGATAAATTTAAATTAACTAATCCATTTTTAAAAATAGATTTTAAATTAAGAAAAGAAAATTAGATAAGGAAAATCAAGTATTAATTTAATAATTTTCCATTGAATTAACGTATATTATTTAACCAAGACCAAAAA
>JAEELC010000185.1 GCA_016288675.1 Acholeplasmatales bacterium
AATCTATCTGGATCAGTTGAATATATTTTTAAAACTTGTCTATCTTCACCTAAAGGTGAAAGCTTAAAATAAACATTTTTACTCTTTAAAAATGCAGAAGATAAAACTTCATCAAGTTTTTCTACTGAATCAATATCATAATATTGTTCAGGTTTATCAAAAGTATATTTATTATATTCACTTAAAATTCTTAAATAAACCTCATTATCCCCAATATAATCCAAGTGATACATTCTATTAACAATTGCACATTTAGCTTCTACAATTTCTCTTTTACTAGTACGAGATGATAATTCTTCATCTTTAAATAAGCTTTTATGAGAATGAAATTGAGAAAATCTAAAAGCTACATCAGGAAATTTAGAATAAAATTTTTGTTCCAAGAATTTAATTTTTGTCTTATCATACAATCTTTCAATTGTTCTAAAAGCTGCTATTTCATTTTGTAAGCATCCATAACCATTCTTTAAACAATCACTAAGCTTATAAGTAGCTTCAACATTTCCATTAATTGCTGCTATAGAGAAGAATTTAAATGCTTTATCATAATCAATTAAATGATAATAATATAAATATCCTAAGGTATTACAAGCCTCAATATCCCCTTTATCATATAAGCGTAATAATAATTCTTCTGCTTCTTTATAGTTTACAGGCCAAAAGAAAGCTCCTTCATAATCTAAATAAGCCTTAGCTTCTAAACTTAATTTATCATCTTTTTCAATCAAAATATCTAAATATTTTTTGTAAGTATCTAATAAATTTGGGATTTTATTAAACATAAAATAATTAGATTCTTGTGAATGAGTTTCAACAAAGTAACTCATAACTAAAAAGCTATGGTTTGGACTTTCTTTATTTAAATACTTAACTTCATCATTTATACTTTCTTTAATTTGTTCAAAAGTGTATATATAATTATCTCTATCAGCTTGATCTAAACTCCATAAAAATAATGCAACAAGATTTGTTTCATCATTAAAAAACAAATCATAATCCCAATTCATTTTTCCGTCTAAAAAAGTGCAAAGCTTTTTATCATAAAAAGCAATATCATAGCATTTACTACAATCAAAATCATCAATACTATCCAATTTATCTAAATATAATGCTAAATCTTTAAGTTTAAATTTAAATTTTTCTTTAATGATAAAGCCATTATTAGGTGGTAAATATCCTGTTAATTCATCATATGTTATGTTACCATTTAGATAATTAGATAAATTTTCGCTCTTAATTAATTTTGGTTCCATATGATCAATTTCTAATTCTTTTAATGGAATTAAAATGTTTCCATTTCTAAGAACCTTAAAAGAATGATTAACATTAATAAGTGGATTAATATATGAACCATATTCTTCTATATTATGAACCTCAAGATTATCTTTATTAACTTTTGCATAAAGAATATCTCCCTTATGTAATTCTTTATAGTCATTTTTTATTCTAACAAAATGAAATGTATTTAGTCTCATAAACATACTCCTTTAACTCATTATACAAATTTTAAAGAAAAAGAAAAACATCTTTGATTTATATTATTGCTATTTTTAAAAAAAATAAAAGCCTAGATAAAATGAACTAGGCTTTAGATTCTTCTTTCTTGACTACTTTTTTAACAGTCTTTTTAACTTCTGTTTTTTCTTTCGTAACACGTGGTTTACGTGGCGCTTTTGGTTTAATTTCCTTCTTCACTTCAGCTTTTTTTTCAACTTTAGCTTCTTTTTTTACTTGAGCTTTCTTAGTTGTAGCTTTTTTTGCTGGAACTTTCTTAGAAGAATTTTTACCATTAGCATTCATATCAATACTTGGCTTGATTAAATGAGTTGGATCAGTTGAAATAAGTACAGGAATAATAATAGGGCTAGCGTCAGCTTGTTTATAAATTAAACGAGATACTGAGTTTCTAATATCGCTCTTAAATTCAGACCAATCAATACGAGTTTGAGATAAATATTTATCAGCAACCTTATTAAATTCTTCAACAATAGTTTCTTTAAATTCAGGATGAATTTGAATATAACCAAATCCTTTGCAAACTACTTGAAGTGGTGTAATAACTTTCTTTGTACGTGGATTAATGTTTGTATAAAGTAATACAACACCTGATTCACCAAGTAACTCTCTATCTCTCATAACAACGCTACCAACATCACCGACAGCATCACCATCATTCATGATTTCACCTACTGCAGCTGAGCCATGAATACCTGTAAAATTACCATCAGTAAATGTATATATATCACCATTATCAGGAATCATTAAATTATTATTTACATCAAATCCTACACAGTTAGCAATTTGAATACAAGCATATTGATGTCTATATTCACCAGCGACTGGTAAGATATACTTTGGATGTAAAAGATTAATCATCATCTTTAATTCTTCACGGTTTGCATGAGATTCTGGTAAAAGATCACTAGTAAATGTAGTTACATTTGTGCAAACTCTAAAAATCATATCTAAAGTTCTAGCAGCCATCTTTTCTGTACCAGGATATGGTTGAGTTAATACAATAATATTGTCTTTTTCAGAAATATTAATAAGTCTATCTCTCTTTGTAGCCATTCTTTGTAACATATAATAAGGTTCGTGACGTTCACCTGTAACAAGAACTACAAGATTAGGGTCTTCATTTTTATTCTTTTCGTCAATAAACTTAAGATTAACTAAACGTTCTTCTGGAACTCTTAGATATCCCATCTTCATACCTAAGTCAATAGTTCTTTGAGTCTTACGTCCTAAAACAGCAATATTTCTGTTAAATGAAATAGCTATATCTATAATTTGTTGAATACGTTGAAGATCATCACTAAATAAAGTGAAAATTAATCTATTATTAGATTGAACAAAGATATTTTCAATTCTTTGTTTGAACTCAAAAATAGTTCCACGAGTACCTTCATGTAAGGCACCTAATGATTCAGGTAATAATGCAAGTACTCCTTCTTTACTAGCTCTAACAAGAGTATTAAACATAGATAAATAATCAGCTTGATGTTGATTTTGGTCAAATGTAAAGTTAGATGTATATATAATATTTCCATCAACAGTATGAATAATAATACCATATGAATCTGGAATATTATGAGCTGTATTAAAGAATGAAACAGTAACACCTGTTGTACCAATCTTATAATTAGTTCTTGAATTTACTTCAATCATCTTTTCAGCATTATATTTTACATTCTTTGAATCTAATAAATCCTTAATTAAAGCAAGTGTAAAATGTGAAGCAAATACTTTAACTTGTGGAAATCTCTTTACAAAGTCAAATACAGCTCCCATTGAAGCTTCATGTCCATGAGTAATAAAAAGACCCACAATATTCTTTTTATTATTCTCAAGATATGTCATATCAGGTAAGATATAATCTACACCATATAATTCGCTTGTTGGGAATTTAATACCGCAGTCTAAAACAAAGATCTTAGAATCAACTTCTACGACATATAAATTCTTACCGTTTTCTTGACATCCGCCAAGTGAAACAAAATTAATTTTACTCATAGTAAAACATTTCATATTTTTCCCTAAAAAGAAATATGAAATCTCCTTTCATTAAATTTTTGATTTTGATTAAGCAATAATTTCTATATGTATGTTATCATAAAAAGAATTTTTTTTAAAGGGGCTTGCTTAAAAAAAATAAAAAAGGCGCAGTGGCCTTTTTTACTATTTTTGTAATGAAAGAATAGCTTCTTTTAATTTAGCAGCTAAAGAAGCGCATTCTGATTCAAAAACAGTATGAAGTTGTGGATTCATTAAGAATACTCCACCCCATTCATATTCATCTTTATATTTTGGGCAAAGATGAACGTGTAAATGTTTACCAGTATCACCATACATACCATAGTTTAGCTTATCTGGATTCCATACCTTATGAATAGCGCGAGCTACTAGATTAACATCAGCAAAAAAAGCGTTACGTTCTTGATCATTTAAATCAACAATTTCAGAAACATGTTCCTTATAAGCAACAATAGCACGACCTGGGTGTGATTGTTCCTTAAAAATATAAACATTAGATGTAGGTAATTCAACACAGAAATAACCAAACTTTTCATATAATGATGGATTTTCATCCTTCATGCAATATGCACAATTCTTATCAATCATAATAAGCCTCCACGATAATTAATACATAATTAATACATAATTAATATATCACAATTATTCAACAAAATACATATAAAAATATCTTCCATCCAAATAAAAAAAAGAAATCGCAATTATGCAATTTCTTCTTAATTTATAATTATATTATTTAGCTCCGATATTTTTTAACTCTTCTTTTAATTTGTTAACATCTTTAGAAATAGGTAATATATCTAATTCATTCTTTTCATTATGGAAATTAAATTCTGTGTCAAACGCATCTTTAATATCAATAAAACTCTTAGGGTTATTTGATGTATCAAGTTTTGTATAATTTCCTTTAGCTGTTGCATCATATAAACAATTAACAAGCATAAATCCAGCCTTAGAAGAATCATTTTCATTATTCTTTATTAATTCTTTAATACCAATAAATACACAGTTTTCAGCAATAACATCAGCATCTTGGCTAATAACAATACCTTGGCTAACTAAAGCGCATTTAAACTTCTTATAAGTATTATTGATATTCTTAACACCTAATTTTTCTAGTTTTTCATGAGCCTTCCAATAATTTGAATTATCATATAAGCAATTTGACATATATACAAATCCAGAACGCACCTTTGGAAGTCTATCTTCAATATCAGTGAAAGTACAAGAATCAAAATTAATATGAGCGTATTTGTTCATTTCAACGCCATAATCACTTCTATCACCAATTAAAAAAGCTTTCTTTTGAGGTAAGGCAACACTTTGCATAATATCATCAAATGATAAATTATAATTATTTCTTAAAGTATAATAATATTTATATTTTGAATTTCCTTTTTTTGCAGTATAGTCATCATCAATTTTCTTCATCATCTTGTAAATATAACCATTAGTTGATGTATCATTTTCATTAAATTTACATTCAGAGATTGTAATTTTTGATTCGCGTGCAGTTGTATATGGAGCGCGTAATTCTGAAACAGCCTTATTAATCCAATAATTAGTATCAGAAATATCAATTTGACCATCATATGATTTACCAAATGTGCAATTGTGAACATATACGTTAGTTGAATTACTAATCTTCATATATGCCCAACCATATACATCATAATCGCCCACTGTAAAGTTAGGATTTAAAGAAGATGCGTCTTCCCATTGCCACATTTCGTCCATTTTAAGATTAGAAATTTCAATGTCGCTTGAAGAACCAATGCTAAATCCACCATGAGTTAATTTAGCACCATTTTTTGAGAATATTTTTAAACCATTTATATTTTCAATTTTTAGCTTAGTAATACCATTTTCAAGTAACATATCACTAGCTATACCACTTCTAGACTCATCTTGAATTCTATTTTTTCTGTTATAATCTTCTGTAACAGATGAACTCTTACTAGCACTAGAAAGCTTATTATATCCTAAATTGATATCTGAAGTAATTTCAATAACTGAAACAGTACCTTCTTGCTTCATTTCTTGAGTATAATCATTTAAAGAATCATTACATGTTGTTGTATATGTATCACGTGCTTTTTCAATTGCTTGAACTAATTCATCAGCTGTAGATACTTGAACATATTGATTTGTATTTTCATACTTAGAAAAATCAGGCATTTTTCCATCGACATAGCTCTTCTTTAAATTTGTAGTATCGATAGCTTCATATGAGGCATGAAGCTCAACATTTTCTGTTAATTCTTTAGAAAAATCAAATTGCTTTCCATCTTTATCAAGCCATTTTCCAATATACTTATGCTTATATGGAACATCAATTTCTTCTAATTTTGAGCCTTCTAAAAGATCATCAACTGAAGAATACTCAGTATTGTTTACTAAGAATTTAGCAGTTAAAATCTTTTTATAAACTGCATGTAGATTTATTGATTTATTAATTGGAGTATTAAAATCAAATTGATTTTCATCATTTTCATTTAAATACCATCCCATAAATTTATAACCATCTTTAGCTTCACCATCTAGTTCCAATGTTGTTTCTCCTTTTTGAACTGTCCAAGTAAGCTTTAAAGATTCTCCATCATAATATTTAATTGTACGAGTAGTACCTTTTTCCTCTTCTTCTTTTTTGCTAGGTTCTTCTATAACTTGATTATTTGTATTAGCAGTTATCTCTTTGTTACAGCTAGCAAGTCCTATTGTTGAAAGAACTGTTAATCCAGCTATACCTAATATAGTTAATTTTTTCATAAAATCATCCCTTCATAATTAAGCCCACATATTAGTAAGCGTTTTCAATTATACTGCAAGCGCTTACTATTTTCAAGATAAAAATAAAAAGAAGTCATTTGACTTCTTTTAAGCATTAAATACTTCATTTATTACTTTATTTGAATTATTATCAATAACATTTACAACTTCAATATTTTTACAGTTTAATAAATTGAAATTTGTCTTAGCTTTAAATGAAACATTTTCAATATGAATGTTAGAAACAGTATCTTCATTAATACCATTTATTTTAAGAAATGTATTACAATTATTTATTACTGAATTAGAAACTGTAATATCTTTAAAATATGGAATATCTTCTTCAGTTTCAAATGTATCATTATCTAGTTTTTCACTCTTCATTTTTTCTAATGAATAACCTAAATCAAAAATAATTGCTTCTCCAATTAAATCGATCATAGAAATATTATCAAAATGGATATCTTCAACAACTCCACCTCTACCCATGCTTGATTTAAAGCGTAAACCTACATCAGTTCCAATAAACGTATTGTTATCAGCATAAACATTATTTACGCCTCTACTCATTTCAGAACCAATTACAATTCCACCATGAGCATGATATACAACATTATCATGAATATAAATATTTGAACAAGGTATTGCAATTTTTCTAGCTTCTTTATTTTTACCACTCTTTAAGCAAATACCATCATCACCTACAGCGAAGTTAGAATTCTTAACTTCAACATTTGTACAAGATTCAATATCTATACCATCACCATTTTGTGCATAATATTCATTTTTAACAGAAACTGAATCGATTGTAACATTTGTAGAAAATAAAGGATGGATATTCCAAGCAGGTGAATTAGATGAAGTTATTCCTTGGATTAACACTTTATTTGATTTATAAATTGATAATAATACAGGGCGGAAGAAATCATAATATTGTTGACTTTCTTCTAATGTGATATTGTCTCTACCTTTTTTGGCACCTGCCAAAGCTGTTAAAGATGGATACCAAAGCTTTGTATTTTTTTCATCTAAATATTCGTTTAAAATATTTAGTTTAGCTTGCCAAGCTTTAGGAGTTAATTTCCAATCTTTAATAGGTCTCCAGTCATCACCACATCCATCAATAACACCACTACCAGTAATTGCTACATTAGTACAATTATGAATAGAAATTGGTGAATTAGTACGAATTGCATCCATTCCTTCATAATTAAACATTTGTGTATGATAGAATTCTTCTTTCTTAACAAATTTTAAATAGCAATTAAAAGGAATATGTAAATCTACATTATCGCGCATACAAATTGGACCTGTTTCAATAATGCCAGGAATTAGATTTAAGTGACCTCCACCTAATTTTGAAACACTATCAATTGCATATTGGATAGTCTTTTGGTTTTCAAAAGGATCACAGCTTAAGCTTCCAAAATCTTCAATTTCATATTCTTTATCAATTATATCAACGCTTTCTACAGTAATCATAATTTTGTTCTCCTAATTATTAAGTAAATTATATTAAACATAATAATTTTATAAGGGCAAAAATTACACAAAAGGAAATAAATCATTTCAAATGTTAAAAAAACTTTTAATTTTAAAAGTTCATATATAGATTTAAATTCGATATGAAAACGTTCATTTTTTTCACATCCTTCTCCTATATTTTCACATAATCTTTAACTTAATAAATATTTCGACCTGTTATGACATAAAACACCACAAATGTCGAATTATTTGTAAGATTTCTAACGATTTTTTTAAAATTATGTATTTACAATGAAAACGCTTTATGCTATATTTGAAAACGCTTACTAAAGATTTACATGCAAGCAAAAGGAGCAAAAAAAATGAAAAACGTTATAAAAAAAATATTAATCAGTTCAATTGCAGTAGGTAGTATTTTAGCTGCAGGACAAATCAAAGAATCTAGCGCTGCTAGTTCATCAATTTCTTGGAGTTTTAAAAACAATGAATTCAAGAATTTAGGAAAGATTAATTCTACAAAGACTATTAACAATTTAAGTTTAATTGCAACTAGTTCAAAAACTATGACAATAAAGAATACTAATGCTAGTTTAAATGGTGAATCATTCACTTCTGCACTAGCTTTAAGTGGTACAGGTAATACAAACTATAGAAGTGTAAAAGTACCTGTAGACTCAAATTCAGTTTTAAAGGTAACTCTTAACTCATCATCAAACAGGACATTACAAGTAGCTGATACAAAAGGAAACAAATTAACAACATTATCAGCTGAAAAGTCAATTGCAACTCGTCAATGGACATATACAGGTAGTGATAAATTTGTTTATTTATATTCAACAAATTCAAATATTAATCTATATAAGATTCAAGTAGATTATTCTGGTTCTTCTACTAGTGGTACTGGTACAGGATCAAACACTGGTTCAAATACAGGTTCAACATCAACAACTGCACCTAGCGGTTCAATTGAAGTTAAAGCTGGTGGAATGTCATTAAGCGATGCAATGAAGAAGGCTAAATCAGGTCAAACAGTTGTTATCAACGGTACTGTAAAATCAGGAAGAATTGATGTTCCAAGTGGAGTAAATATCAAAGGTATTAACAATGCTAAAATCGACTTCTCTTCAACATCAGGTTCTCAAGGAAAAGGTTTAGTATTTAACGGTAAAGGTTCTACTGTTGAAAATATCATTGTAACAAATGCTGCTGACAACGGTATTTACATTGAAGGTTCAAACAATACATTTAAGTATGTAACAACAACTCATAACCATGATGCTGGTTTCCAAGTATCTAACGGTGGAGCTTATAACAAGTTCATTAAATGTGAATCTACATATAATGCAGATGCTGCTGGTGAAAATGCTGACGGATATGCAGTTAAATTACATTCAGGTGAAGGTAACTATTTTGAAAACTGTACAGCTGCTTACAACTCAGATGATGGTTGGGATTGCTATGCTGCTCATGGTGCTGTTAAATTAGTTAACTGCAAAGCTTTATATAATGGTTTATGTGAAGGTATTAGAGGAGACGGTAATGGTTTCAAAATGGGTGGAGTAGATAATAAGACTCCAGGTGTTAAAGCTCATTTAGATCCATTAAAGCATGAATTAATCGGTTGTGAAGCTCGTGGTAACTACGCTTCAGGATTTGACAGAAACAACCAAAGTGGTGTTGTAACTATGAAGAATTGTATTGCTGACAACAATAAGAAAAACAACTATAACTGGCCAGCTAAGGGTAAACCAAGCGCTTTAGGTTATGAAGTAACATTTGGTAAAGCAGTAATTGATAGCTGCACTAGCAAGAATGGTACTAACAATATTTCAGGTGCTACTTTAACTGGTAACTGTGTAGGATTCTAATAAAACAAAAAAAGGTTTTCGATTGAAAGCCTTTTTTGTTTAATTATATTTGTTTGCCACAATGAGGACAATACTTAAAATCTAAATCTACAAAGCGATTACAAGTAGTACAAAATTTCATATTTTTATAATCTTCTCCTACCCCTTCTTTAATAGATTTAGTAGCACGCTTAATGTTCTTATCAATAATATCAGCATATTCATCACTAGCTTGATCTATAATAGGTTTTTCTGTAGATAGATTATAACCTTCGATATCTCTTTCATGTAAAGCAAGTGTAATACAGAATACACCCCCAAAAGCTACAAAGGCTGAAGTTCCTAATAAAACAATTGCGTGAAACTCTAATCTGCTTTTTTTATGTGTAGTTTCAACCCAATTAAGCTCTCCCATTTTAGGTTCACCTAATAATTTAGATTTTAAAATTAGTGCTAAGGCTCCAATTATCAATAATGCCATAACAATAATAGATATAAATCTTATCTTTTTTAGCAATAGTTGTCCTTTTTCATATTGTTCTTCTGATACATATTTTTTATTTTCCATATCTTTTCTCCTTTATACTTCTTAATTACATTATACTAAAAAACTATTTATAGTAAATAAAAAAAAAGAGGCTCAAGCCTCTCAAAAGAGGCTCAAGCCTCTCATTGTAGGTAAAACAATTAACGTCTACTATATATGGTGTAAAAGAAAGGTATAGCAGGTGGTTTATTATTTACCTACAAGCACATTGTACGCCTTTAAAATGAAGAAAGCAATTCTATACGAAAAAAATAAGAGGATTACTCCTCTTACTTTGAATCTTTTAAATTTAGTTCTACTTTTGGTAAATCAATCTTAAATTTAAATGCTACAACTCTTATCGATACTACCAATAAAACACAAACAATTGTTGCAGCGATAATATTAGCACCATTAATAATTAATAGATAATAGATGATAGCTTCTAAAATTGCCGCAATGGCATATATATGTCTACTGAATATAACAGGAATTCTTAGAGCTAATAAATCACGTAGTATTCCCCCACCAGTTGCAGTTAATGTTGCAAGAAAAATAACTTCAAACCAATTACAATTATTATCAATTGCTACATTAGCACCCATTATTACAAATACACCTAATCCAATTGCATCAAGAATTGTATTTAAAGTCTTAAACCAATTCTTATCAAAGAATGACATATTCTTTTTTAAATAAAAAAATATAAATAATACAATTGTTGTAATAAATGCTGATATTAATTCCCAATTAGGATAAATGGTAAATAATGAAGGATTTTTAAAAAGTAATATATCTCTAAATACTCCACCACCACAAGCTGTAATACATCCAAGCAATATAACACCTAGTAAATCCATCTTATGCTTAATAGCTACAATAACACCAGAATATGCAAATGCAATTGCACCAATAATATCTAAAATCAAAATAAATGTTTCCACATAATCACCTTTATATTGTCTTTATATTACTACTATTTTATTTATATTTCAAGGAGTAGCAAAAAAAGCCTCTCTATATAAGAGGGACTTTTTTAATTTAAAGATAAAGTTATTTTGTCACTAGATTCATTATCTTCTAGAATACTAATTAAATCTTCAATACTACCAAAAGTTTGATTTTTTATAATTCTTAACAATTCTCTAGTATTATTAAATGAAATTGATTTATTTTCTTTTAATTCTTTTAAGAAATCTAAAAATAAATAATCTTCATCATTATCTTTACTTAACTTAATTAATTCATTTAACACATCATCAGAAATATTATAAGATAATCTTTCTGAGAAATTTCTAATTTCAAAAAATGAATTAGGTAAATTAATTAATTGATATTTGTTTGCTAGTATTGCTAGAGGGATATTTATTATACCTCTAGCATCCTCTACAACAAAATCTTCATTATTTATATTTAATACTAAATCCATATTATTTCCATTCATTTGGCATAGTACGAACATATCTTTCTTGTCCGTCAATAGTAACCTTAGTTTTCATCCAATCAGAATCTTTTAATTTTGTTGTATTATTTGAACAAGCTAAACCAATTTGAACAGTTTCATCACTTTCTCCACATGAGACAATAACATTACCATTCATATCTTTTCTTCCTGTTGTATGAATATATTCTTTACCTTTTGAATTTTTTTCAATTGTATATGTTTCATAAATTGAAGTTACATATACAGCATCAGTCCATTTAGCAATACGAGTGATAAATGCTTGTGTAGGGAATTGATTATCTGTATTTTCTGTATATTCATCAGTTCCACAGCAGCAAGATACAACACACATTTTTGGCTTAATAAGTTCAAGGAAATCTTCATTAGAACTTGTTTTTGAGCCATGATGACCCGCTTTATATAAATCAACCTCTGGCAATGTCTTTTCTTTAGAAGAAGAGTTATAATATTCAACTAATTTTGCCTCTCCTTCTTTTTCAAGGTCTCCAGTTAATAAGAAATATTTATTCCCCGAATTAGACGCATATGTGAACATTGTACATACTGAATAGTTATTTTCATCATTTGATGTATTCCAGTAATAATAGTTATAAATAATATCCATTGTTACCTTATCAGATAATTGATATGTTCTTTTTCCACCATTTTTATTGTCATAGCATTCATCTGCGTACACCCATTTAGCACCTTTACTAACTTGGTTTTCAAATGTTGTAACCATCTTCTTATATGTATTAGATGTTTTAACAGTATTTCTGTTTGTAATAATTGTACCAAAAGAATATTTTTCAGCAATTTTAGGGAATGCTTCAATATGGTCTTGATCACCATGAGTTGCAATTACATATTCTAATTTATTATCTTTAACATATTGATTCATATATGGAATAGTTGTTTCAGATGAATTTGAACGAGAACCAGCATCAATCAAAATATCTGTTTCTCCGGCTTTAATATAAACAGAATCTCCTGCTTTATCATTACCAAGTGTCATAAAATGAATTTGGAAATCATCATAAGTAACACCAGTATTTGCATTAATAGTTTTGTGATTATGATTTTCTACATGTAGTAAACTTTCAAATAATTCAGGCTTAACAATGTATACACCTACACAAGCACCAACTATTAACATTAATATTAAAAATAATGCTATAAAAATTTGAGGATGCTTCTTTAGAGCCTTAACTGCAGCCTTCTTAGTTTTTCTTTTAGCTTTATTAGTTATCTTTTTATTAGCCATAATATACTTCTCCTTGTTAAATTTTTTTATCTTTCATCTACTCCACAAATTTTAAGTGCAGTCTTTAATCCATCTAAGGCAGCACTAGAAATACCACCAGCATAACCAGCACCTTCGCCTATTGGATAGATATATTTATTATTAGAAACTCTATCTTCATTTCTTAATATTCTAACAGGACAGCTAGAACGAGATTCAATGCCTGTTAAAACTGCATCAGGATCATTATATCCGTTCATTTTCTTATCAAACATTGGAATAGCTTTACGTAATGATTCAATTATATAATCTGGTAAACATTCTGATAAATCTGCAAATTTATATCCCATTGGATAACTAGGTTTTACAGAACGAACGCTAGTAGCCACCTCATTATTTAAGAATTCTTTAACAAGATTAATAGGAGCTTTATAATCATTAGAAATTTCAAAAGCTTTTCTTTCATAATATTCTTGGTAATCTAATCCATCTAATACAGAATTTTTCATATAATCTGATGGATCAACATTTACAAGTAAAGCTGCATTAGAATTTTCTAAATCTCTCTTGTAATAGCTCATACCATTAGTAACAATTGAATTCTTTTCACTTGTTGAAGCCATAACTTCTCCACCTGGGCACATACAGAATGAATAACAAGTTCTATTATTATCTAAATGTGCAACAAGCTTATAGCTTGCTGGTGGTAAAATATCTGAGGCTTTACCATATTGAATAATATTAATTTTTTCTCTCTTATGCTCAATACGAACTCCCATAGAAAAAGCTTTAGGTTCCATTGTAATATTTTTAGAATAAAGCATCTTTAATGTATCACGAGCAGAATGTCCTAATCCTAAAACTAAATGAGATGTAGATAAAATCAAATTATTGTTACCTGTTGTTTTTACCATAACACCATCATCTGTTTCAAAGAATGAATCAAATTTGGTATTAAAATAAAATTCAGCACCTAATGTTTTCATATCTTCTCTCATAGCCTTAATTACCTTACGAAGGTAATCAGTACCAATGTGAGGTAATGACTCATACAGAATTTCTTTTGGAGCACCATAATGTACAAATTCTTGAATAATAAATGTTAATAATTTGTCTTTAACATTTGTTGTTAATTTACCATCACTAAATGTACCGGCTCCACCTTCACCAAATTGAATATTAGAATTTATATTTAATTCCTTATTATTAATAAAGTTTTCAACATCTTTAATTCTATTATCCATATCACTTCCACGTTCAATAATAATTGGCTTAGCTCCACAACGAGCTAAATAAAGGGAAGCAAATATTCCAGCTGGTCCAAATCCTACAATAATAGGTCTATCATTATATTTCCATTTAGGATATGTTAATTTAACTTCTTCTTCATTATAAATTTCAATACTCTTATTTCCTTCTAATAAATAGAACTTATTGGAATTGATATTTACAATTAAATTATATGAAATTGTAATATTATTCTTATGTCTTGCGTCTACAGATTCTTTTGCAACAAATACATCTAATATGTATTCTTTATCAAATCTATATTCATTAGAAATAAGTGTTTTTAAATCTTTATTTCTATTTTTTAGACTAACTTTAAAATTAGTTATTTTGATTTTCATAAATTTCTCCTA
>JAEELC010000024.1 GCA_016288675.1 Acholeplasmatales bacterium
CTTGCTTGGACACAATTTGGTGGAGATACTCTTGATATTGAAGTTACTACTTATACAGGTAAGGGTGGATTAGTATTAACAGGTAAGCTTGGAGATGTAATGAAGGAAAGTGCAATGGCAGCTTTATCTTATGTAAAGAGTCATGCAAAAGAATATAATATTGATCCAAAGATTTTTGCAGATACTGATATTCATATTCATATTCCTGAAGGTGCTACTCCAAAGGATGGTCCTTCAGCAGGTGTTACATTAACTACTGCTATCATGTCAGCCTTAACTGGTAGAGCTGTTGATGCTCATCTAGGTATGACAGGTGAAGTTACTCTTCGTGGTACTGTTCTTCCTATCGGCGGTTTACGTGAAAAATCAATTGCTGCTGTAAGAAGTGGTCTTAAGACTATTCTTATTCCACGCGAAAATGAACGTGATCTTGATGAAGTTCCACAAGAAGTAAAAGATGTACTTAATATTATTCCTGTACACAATGTGTCAGAAGTATTAGATATTGCATTAAAATAATATATTATGTGTCGTGTTTATCACGACACATTTTTTAATTTATTGTATAATTAAATAAAAGGATGTGTTGAAATATGAAATTCATTCATTATACTGTGGATAATTCTGAACATGTTGGAGTTTTAAAAGATAATGTTATTTATAGAACCCAACATAAAAATATTGAAGAGCTTTTTAATATTGATATTTCGTCCCTTGATTTAGAAATAGAATCAGGTAAAATTAAAGAACTTCCTATTATTGAACATCCGAACCAAGATATTTTATGCCTGGGTATGAATTATACTGAGCATAAAAAAGAATGTGAAAATGCTGGTTTTGACAATGATAAGCGAGTTGCTTCAGTATATTTTTCTAAAAGATGCAGTAAAGCTATTACAACAAAAGATGTAATTAATTTGCATTATGATATAACTTCCTTTGTTGATTATGAAGGAGAACTTGGTATAATCTTAAAGAAAGACTTATATAGACCTACATCAATAGAAGAAATTAAAGATGCAATTTTTGGTTATATTGTTGTTAATGATGTTAGTGCAAGAGATTTACAAAGTGAGCATAAGCAATTTTATTTTGGAAAGAGCTTAGATACATTTACTGTATTATCTAGTACACTAGTTACAAAAGATGAATTTAGTTTTCCTATTGAAGTAAATTTACGTACTTATGTAAATGATGAACTTAGACAAAATAACAATACAAGAAATATGATTTTTGATACAGAATATTTCTTAAAAGAATTAACTAAAGGAATTACTTTAAAGGCTGGTACTATTATAGCTACTGGTACACCTAGTGGTATTGGTAAAGCTTTAAATATGCCATTGAAAGATAATGATATTGTTCGTATTGAAATTGATGGCGTTGGAAAGCTTGAAAATGTATGTAAGGAGTAAGAATATGGATTATACAATTGTAATTGATTATCAAAAAGATTTCATTGATGGAGTATTATATAATGCTTCTTCAATAAGTATTCGCCCAAATATTATTAAGAGAATAAAAGAAGATATAAAGAAAGGTAATAAGCTTATTTTTACTCGTGATACTCATGATGATTCTACTTTTATGGACTCAAATGAAGGTAAGCATCTACCAATTAAGCATTGTATAAAAAATACTGAAGGATGGGAACTTGATAAAGAAATGATGGAAAGTTTTAATTATCCACATCAAATTATAGATAAACCTACATTTGGATATAAAGACTGGAATCTTGAGGAACCAGAAAATATTTATATGATGGGAGTTTGTACTGATATTTGTGTAATATCAAATGCTATTATTTTAAAAGCATTATATCCAAATACTAATGTATATGTTTATAGTGATTCTTGTGCGGGTTTAACACAAGAAAAGCATAATGCAGCTTTAGAGACAATGAAAAGCTGCCAAGTAGAGGTTATTTAATGAAGGTATTATTTTGTGACAATCAGGTATTAGTTGCTTATAAAGAAGCAGGATTATTATCACAAGAAGATAATAGTAAAGATCCTGATATTTTAAATAAATTAAAAGATTATGTTAAAGAAAAATATAATAAGCCTGGTGCTGTATATTTAGGTCTTGTTCATAGATTAGATAGAAATACTAGTGGTGTAATGGTTTTTGCAAGAACTAGTAAAGCGGCTTCCCGTTTATCTGAACAAATAAGAGAACATGAAATGTTTAATAAGAAGTACTTAGCAGTTGTTGAAGGTGCTATGAATATAGGCGAAAAGAAGACTTTAACAAATTATTTACTAAAAAATGAAAAAGAAAATAAGAGCTATATTTCTAAATCTCATGATGCTAAAGAAGCAATCTTAGATTATACAGTTTTAGATAGTAAAGAAATAAATGGAGCTAAATATTCATTATTAGATATTAATTTACATACAGGACGTCATCATCAAATAAGAGCACAATTAGCAAATATTGGACATCCTATTGCTGGTGATCAAAAATATGGAGCTAAGCGTCTTGGTGGAAATTCTTATAATTTATCTAGTTATTATATTAGTTTTACTCATCCTACTCTTAAAGAAATACAAGAGTATTATTATTTTGAACCAACAAAATTATTTGCAAGATTTTGTGATTCAAATAAGTTCTTAAATATATATAAGCTAAAACCTACAGTTTAGAGTGATTTATTAAATGTTAGTAAACTTAAAGTTTATTAACATTTTTTATGTATAATTTATGCTAAAAATAATCTTTGCTTTTTAAGTTTATTTATAGTAAAATAGTGAATTGTGTGTTTTACAACAAAAGCTATTTATAAATAGGTTTGATACCTTTTAATTTTTGCTGTTTTATGGTATAATTTGTTGTAATTTTTAGAAAGGAGGCACATGTTATCTATGGATGCAAATGCAAAGAAAGATAATGGACTAGAACGTCTTCAAAAGATTATGGCACAAAGCGGTGTTGCTAGTCGTAGAAAATGTGAAGAAATGATTCAAGAGGGTAGGGTAACAGTTAATGGCAAAGTCATTACTGAACTTGGATTTAAAGCTAGTCACAGTGACGAAATTAGAGTTGATGGTAGCCAAATTGCTCGTGAGGATAAGGTTTACTATGTAATGAATAAACCTACTGGTTATTTAACAACTTTAAAAGATGATCGTGGTAGACGTACAGTTATGGATATTTTTGAAGATTTTGACCTTCAAAATAGAATTTTCCCTATTGGTCGTCTTGACTATGACTCAAGTGGATGCTTGTTATTCACAAATGATGGTGAATTAGCAGCTAAACTTACTAATTCAAGTAATAATATTGAAAAAGAATATGTTGTTCGTGTTAAAGGAAGACTTGAACAAAAAGATTTAGTAAAAATTCGTCGTGGTATTGAAATTGATGGCAAGGTTACTAAGCCTAGCAAAGCTGCAATTACTGATTACGATAAAGAATTTAACACTACTCAAGTAAGAATGATTATTACTGAAGGTAGAAATCGTGAAATACGTAAAGTGTTTGACGCTCTTGGATTTGAAGTTAAGAAACTAAAGAGAGTACGTTTTGGTAACATTACATGTGAAGGACTTGCTCTTGGTAAATATAGACCTTTAAAAATCCATGAAGTAAAAACATTATATAGTCTATAAGCTAAATTGTCTGAATAAGACAATTGTGCTATAATTTTATTAGTGATATTTTAATTAATTAGGGTGAACTTATGAGAAACTTTCAAGTTGCTATTGATGGACCAGCTGGTTCAGGTAAATCGTCAATAAGCGAAATTATATCAAAGAGAATTGGCTTTACACATATCGATACAGGTGCTATGTATAGAGCAGTAACACTAGAAGCAATGAGAAGAGGCATTGATTTAGGTGATGAGTCTCAATATAACTTTATCGACTCAATTAACTTAATTTATAAAGATGACAAGACTTTACTTGAGGGTGAGGATGTATCTAATGAAATTAGAAGCATTCCTGTTACTCGTAATGTTTCTCTTGTAAGCTCATTAAAAAGAGTTAGAGATAAAATGGTTTACTTTCAAAGAGAAAGTGCAAAACATGGCCTAGTATTAATGGATGGTCGCGACATCGGCACTGTGGTATTACCAAATGCAGATGTAAAAATATTCTTAACAGCTTCTCCTGAGGAACGTGCTAAGCGTAGACTTAAGGAACTTGTTGAGAAAGGGGTTCCAAGCGATTATGAAACCGTATTGGAAGATATTAAAGTAAGAGACTACAAAGAGTCTCACCGTGCA
>JAEELC010000186.1 GCA_016288675.1 Acholeplasmatales bacterium
AAATTGATCATGTTGTAACGGTAGCTAAGAGCTATCATGATACGTATGATGATGGTTTAGTAATTCAAAAGGAATGTGTAGTTCTTCAAGGAAAGAAGACTATTACTGAAACAATAGGTAAGTTTAAGTTTGAACTTTCTCCAGAAAGCTTCTTCCAACTTAATCCAGTTCAAACTGAACACTTATATGATTTTGCACTTAAAGCAGCAAAATTAAGTCGTAAAGAAAATATTTTAGATTTATATTGTGGTGCAGGTACAATTGGTATTTATATGTCCAAGATGGCACAAAAAGTTATTGGTGTAGAATTAAATCCAGAAGCAGTTAAAAATGCGATTGAAAATGCTAAACGTAATAAGGTACAAAATGCTGAATATTATGCTGGTTCTGTTTATGAAGTCTTACCACAACTTGCAAAGAAAAATATTAACATTGATGTTTTAGTGTGTGATCCCCCTCGTATGGGACTTGGAAGAGATGTATGCAAGACAATTTTAGACAATGAATTTAAGAGAATTGTATATGTTTCTTGTAATCCAGCTACATTAGCAAAAGATTTAGATTTATTATCATTAAAGTATTCGATTAAATATATTCAACCTGTTGATATGTTCCCAGGAACATCACATGTAGAAACAGTCGCCCTATTATCTTTGTCAAATCCTAAGTCAGCGAACAAATAAATTTAATTTTCTATTATTACTTAGTAATAATAAAGGGAAAAACGTAACAAATATATTAATGTATAATAATTAAATAAATATAAGAATCATGAATATAGTCTATTTGTATAGGCTATATTTTTTATTTATAAATGGCAAAATGAAGTAAAAGCTAACATTTCAAAGTTCGTTAACAAATTATTTACTTCAGCTTGATTAAAGAGCATATCAATAAACAGTACAATTTTATATGTAGAGTGATATTTAATATTGAATCCTAAATACTATAAGCTTTAAGCTAAATATGGACATGTTGGTAGAAAATATTACATATTAAAAACGGTTCTATGTTAAAGCACTTACAGGAGAAGAGGCTATAGTTAGGAAAAGATTTAAGAATTTAATTAATGTATTATTTATTTTCTTTATGTTTCATGCTATAATCTTAGTAACATATTTTGAATGTGATGAATATTTGTTAGATTAGTACTTAAATTATAATATTAGGCATTCATAGGGATAAGTGCTATATTCGATTATTTTATTATGACAGAAAAAGGGAGGATTATTAGATGAAGAAAAAGATAGTTTTATTAGTTGTTACTTTTTTATTTTTGCTATCAACTATTTTATTTATTAATTATCCTTTCAAAAGAAGTAGTGAGAATAAAAGCACATGGTATTATAATAAATTGCATTTATCTTCTTTAACCACTTTTTCATATGAAAAGATTCCTAAAGTAGCTTTTCTTGATACGGGGTTAAACTACAATTTGATACCTTATATGAAAAATGAAATAGATGAAGGATATAATTGTATATTGGATAATGATAATTTTCATGATGAAAATGGACACGGAACTTCTATAATATCGTTAGCGTGTTTTGAATCTGATACTATGGAATATAAAGGAATTAATAAGAATATAATAGTTGTTCCTGTAGTAATTGCTGATAAGAATGGGATAACATCTGAAGATTATATGACAAAAGGAATACTATATGCTATTAGTAAAAATGTCGATATCATTAATATAAGTATAGGAGGTTCAAGATATAGTGAAAAAGTTGATTGTGCGATTAAAACTGCCAGGGATAAGAATATTATAGTTAATTGTTCTACAGGAGATGGTGATTCAAATAAGATTACATTTCCTGCTAGCAGTGAATTCACATTTGCAATTGCTGCTCAGTCTGTGCTAGGCTGTAAATATTTGTATTCGAATTATGATGAAAATTGTATATTAATTCCAGGCGAAAAGATAGAGGTTTTAAAGTATGATATGTATAACAATTTTTTTGAAATTGGAATAGAAAATGGAAGTAGTTATTCTTGTGCTTTTTTTACTTCTATAGTGGCTGCACTAATATCGATAAAAGGTGATGATGCCAAAAAAAATATTGAAGTTTATTTTAATGATTATAAGGGTATCGAAAATGTATTTATTGACATAGAAAAAATATTGGAGTGAGGAGTAAAATATGAAAAAAATTTGTTTATTTATATGGATCATGTGTTTATTTTGTGTAATTTGTTCAGTAAATGGTTCTGCTTTTGCGACTGAAGTATCGCAATATGATGAATTAACATACATTTATCAAAATGAATATGAAAGAAAAATTGAGGAACAGAATTACTATGAATCCTTATTAAGTCAAGTTGAAGAGAATTGGCTTGAAGAAGATGAGAGCGGGAAAATGTATTGGGCAATTTCTAGCGAAGAAATAAGCCAAATTGAACCAGAACTTGTTAATTTCTTAAATAATTCAATGGACGAAAAGAATCAATTGATTGACAATTCAATTATAAAACAATCCGATGACGGTGAAATAGAATTATCAGATGAAATTGAAGATAATTATTATGTACAAGCAGGCTCTATTGAGTTTGTTCAACGATATAAAAAAGTATGGTTTGTAACTATATGGATTGGATTTGATATGATATGCAACAATGCAGTTGCATCTATTGTAATATCATCTTTAGGTATTTTATTAGATTTGGTTGGAATTCTAAAAGACATTTCAATAATTTGGAAAACTCCAGATATTGCCATTAATCTTGCTAAGACATATTGCTATTCTTTGCATACAGTTGTTAGGGAATTAAGTACTTTGCTACAAGGTGTTCCAAGTTATATTTTATCGGGAGTTGAAATTATGTGGAAATCTTTAGTCATTGGTACATCTGGGATATTTGGATTAGTTATTGCTGGGTTAAAACTTGGCTTTCCAAAGACATTACAAGCACTTGATATCATAAAACATGCTTCTTCTGGTCACGGAGTAAAATTCACATATACGACAGTCTGCTTTACTAGGTATACTATACTATAATATGATAATAGGAGGACAATATCATCAAAATTTTATATTTGTTACTTTCAATTTGTATGCCCATAATATTTTTTCTTTTTCTAAGAATAACTCTTAAGGTATGGGCAAAAAATAGAGATATTGATTTTAAGGAGTATTCGTATAAGACCAACGATATTTTGAAAAGAACAAAATTTTCATTTAAATTATATCTTATAATTTTACTTCCAACATTATTAATAGCTATAGCCAATATTCTTACACTAATACGCTTATTTAATTGTTTAGATGATTTAGAATATAATTTAATTCAAGTTATTATTTCGATTATTTTTGCTTTGTTTTTATTCATTATTCAATTTATTTGTTATAAGAAAATTGTGAATTATAAATACTATGATTCTATTTGTGAAAAATACAATATTGTAAATGAAAAAAAGGCATTTGAAGTATTTTCTATAATTGAAATGATTTACTTCAATTTTTCTGTTATTATTTTTCTTATTAACATTATTTGATTATTAAATTTAGTGTGTTGTAATAAAAAAGTTTAGATACATTTATTAGTTTATATGAATAATTGACGCTTACATTTCAGCCGATGATATTGATATTTTTTAATTAAAAGAAAAAATCATTAAGATGCATAAAATACATCTCATGTTGAATCAATCACGTTACTAGTTCGCAAGGATGCTAAATAAAATGTTAAAAAAATGGCTTAAATACTGAACTTTTGGGTATTTTGAGCCCCTTTTTTTATTGTCTTAAAAATGAACTAGTCACTGACAAAGTCTAGGAGGGATGTATGGTAATATAGGGGTAAATGACTAGATGAAAGGCCCTAACCATGTCTTAGTGACTAGATCTGGACTA
>JAEELC010000187.1 GCA_016288675.1 Acholeplasmatales bacterium
GCAGATTACATAATGAAATCTCTACAAACTGATGCTACTATTAACTCTGGTAACTCAGGTGGACCACTATGTAATGCTAATGGTCAAATTGTTGGAATTACAAACATGAAATTAGTTTCTTCATCAATCGAAGGTATGTCATTTGCTATACCTATTGAACAAGCATTAACTTATGCTAAGAAATTAATGAAGGGTGAAGATACAACAAGACCAACACTTGGAGTTCAAATGGCAGATTTAAGTGCTGCAAGTGCTTTATACTATAAATATAATATAATAATTCCAGATGATGTTGAAGAAGGAGTTGTTGTTGTAAAAGTTGTTGAAAAATCAGATGCTGAAAAAGCTGGAATTGAATCTGGTGATATTATCACTAAAGTTGGAGATCAAAAAGTAACTACTATGGCTCAACTAAAATATCAACTATATCAACATAACATTGGTGATAAATTTAAAATAACTTTACTAAGAGATGGTAAAGAAAAGACAGTTGAAGTTACCTTAACTAAAACTGAAAGCTAAAAGATAGCAATTGCTATCTTTTTTTAATTATTTAAATATGTTATAATTGTATACAATGTAATAATAAGGAGATAACATCATGAGAATGCAATACAAAATATCACTAATTATTATTAGTATCTTTTTAGTGTTAACTTTAATAATAAGTTCATCATATGCTTTATGGGTATTTAATGTATCCCAAGAGAGCACGAATATAGTACAAAGTGATTGCTTTGAAATAACTCTAACAGATAATAATCCGATTGGACTTGCTGCATCATTTCCTCTTCGAGATAGTGATGGAGTGCAAACAACACCATATACTTTTACAATTAAAAATATATGTAATCATCCAGCAGATTTTCAAATCAATTTAGAAACTTTAAATACATCAACAATAGATGAACAATTTATTAAAGCAGATTTAAATGGACATATAACAGAATATAATGCAGCAGAGAGTGTTGAACCAACAATAGAAGGAGCAAAGAATGCAGTAATGTTATATGAAGATACATTAGCAGTTAATGGTGAAAAAACATATAACTTAAGAATTTGGGTAAATGAAAGTGTAACTCAAGAAGACGTAGAAAATAAGTCTTATTCATCTAAGATTAGTGTTAAAGCAACTGTTAGAAAACAGTATGTTGAAGGTACTTTAATTAGCGGAAGAAGTTTTAATCATACAATCAAAAAACTCGCAGGAGCAGTTGATGCAAAATTAGAAGATAAGGATACATCAATAACATCCATTGAGTGGAGTGAAGTTGAGCCACAAGAAAGCGATAATGCAATTAATATTGCAGATGATGGAACAAATACTCCAATATATGCATGGTTTAAAGAGGGTACTATATATATTAACAGTGTATTGGATAAAATATATATGAATCGCTGGTCAGACTATATGTTTTATAATATGCAAGGTATTTCATCATTAGATCTAAGTCACTTTGATACCTCAAATGTAACAGAAATGCAGTATATGTTTTCTAAAATGAGCAGTATAACAAGTTTAGATGTAAGTCATTTTGATACCACAAAAGTAACCAATATGTCTAATATGTTTGACGGAATGAACAGTATAACAAGTTTAGATGTAAGTCATTTTGATACATCAAAAGTAACAACTATGGCATATATGTTTTCTGGAATGAGTGGTTTAACAAGTTTAGATGTAAGCCATTTTGATACCACAAAAGTAACCAATATGTCATCTATGTTTAATGGAATGAGTGGTTTAACAAGTTTAGATGTAAGTCATTTTGATACCACAAAAGTAACCAATATGTCATCTATGTTTAGTGGAATGAGAGGTTTAACAAGTTTAGATGTAGGTAATTTTGATACCTCAAACGTAACCAATATGTCATCTATGTTTAATGGAATGAATGGTTTAACAAGTTTAGATGTAAGTCATTTTGATACCACAAAAGTAACCAATATGTCATATATGTTTTATTGGATGCTTAACATTATAGAATTAGATTTAAATGGATTTGATACATCAAACGTAACAGATATGTCGCGTATGTTTGGAATGAATTACAGTACAAAAATAGATATAAGTAGTTTTGATACAAAAAAGGTAAGAAATATGAAGAATATGTTTTCTGGAATGCAAAAATTAACAAAACTAGACATAGGTAATTTTGATACATCAAACGTAACCAATATGCAATCATTATTTGAAGGAATGAGCGGAATAACAAGTTTAGATGTAAGCCATTTTGATACCTCAAATGTTACTGATATGTACGGTATGTTTCGTGGAATGAGCGGAATAACAAGTTTAGATTTAAGTAATTTTGATACCTCAAAAGTAACGAACATGTCATATATGTTTGATGGAATGAAAAGTATAACAAATTTAGATGTAAGCCATTTTGATACATCAAACGTAACCAATATGACTTCTATGTTTGAAGATATGACACAATTAACAACTATCTATATTGGTAGTGATTGGAATACTGCAAAAATAACTGCAAGTGGATATATGTTTTATAATGATACTAATATAGTCGGAGGTTCAGGAACAACGTATGATTCTAAAAAAATTGATAAAGAATATGCTAGAGTTGATGATCCTCAAAACGGTAAAACAGGATACTTTACTTTAAAAACTAATTAAGATAGCTAATGCTATCTTTTTTTTATTAATTATTATATAATTATTATGGTGATTAATATGAAACAACTTAAAACAATATCAATAGTATGGGGATTACTTATCCTAGTTGTATTTACATGTTTAACAATATTTGCACTAAAGTGGAAAAAAGATATATATCCATACACTTTATTAGAAGATAAATTAGTAACTGCTACTAAAAAGTTTTATGAACAAAAATATTCTTATCCTGCTAAAGGTAGTTCTACATATATAACTTATGATGAACTAAAAGAAAATGAAATGATTGATGAACTTAAAAAAGATGATGATACTTGTACAGGATTAGTTAAGGTAACTATGAATAATGTAGTTGAGTATAAAGCATACATTAAATGCGATAAATATACTACTAAAGACTATGATAAATATATAGAATATACTTATAAA
>JAEELC010000188.1 GCA_016288675.1 Acholeplasmatales bacterium
CATTACACCAATAATATGTTTAATGATTCCACCCTTAGCTAAAAATTTCTTAATTTCTCCGCAAGCTCCTTTAGAACCGCATGAATCACAATTATGTGTACAAGACATACAATATTCTCCTTTTATAAAATATATGCCATAATTAGGCATGGATTTAAAAAGTCATTCGTATTAACTACAGTCAAATTAATAAATCCCATCTTAGTAAAGAATCTACGTGTTTTTAAATAATTTATATCCTTACTAGAGTCATCTTTAATTTTAACAATAATTAATTTCTTTTTATTTATTTTTGCATAATCAATTGAGGCTTGAATTAAAGCTTTACCACAGCCTTGACGAGTAACAACTTTAGATATACCAATTCCATCAATTGTTAATGTTTCTGAATTTTCATTTAGGGAAATAAAGCCTTGATATCCATAATTATGTTGAACAGTAAAATATATATCTTTTGATAAATTTGCCATAATTTGATTTTTCATATTTAAATCAAAATATTCATCTAATTCAGATAATATTTTCTTAGTTAAGGATTCTTTAAATTTAATATCATTAACTTTAAATACCTGCATAAACGTGCCTCCATTCGACAAAAACTATTATAACATAAAACTAAATTAAAAACGTTAAAATGCTTATAAAAATAAATATTTTATTATCTTTATAAAAATCTTATTTATTATTTTATTTCACACAATAAATAATTATTTTTTGAAGTAATTTTATTGCAAAAAACAAAATAAAAATTTATACTATTAACTAGTGAAAGAGGTGTTACTTTATGTACGGTAAAAATGTATGGTTAGACAAGAATATCGATAAAAAAGATATTTTTGATTTCAATGAAGATTATAAAGCATTCTTAACTAATGCTAAGACTGAACGTCAAGCAACTAAGTTAAGTATCGAAATTGCTGAAAAAGCAGGATTTAAAGATATTAAGACTTTTAAGTCTTTAAAGGCTGGAGACAAAGTTTATGCTACTAACAAGGGTAAAAACTTTGCTGCATTCGTAATTGGTAATAAGTCAATTGAAGAAGGTTTAAGAGTTTTAGGTGCTCATATTGATTCTCCAAGACTTGATATCAAACAAAATCCATTATATGAAAAAGGTGGTTTCGCATTATTTGAAACCCATTACTATGGTGGTATTAAGAAGTATCAATATGTAACTACTCCTTTAGCTCTTTTAGGTGTAGTTTACAAGAAGGATGGTTCTTGTGTAGAAGTTACAATTGGTGAAGATCCAACTGATCCAGTTTTAGGTATTACTGATTTATTAATTCACCTTTCAGCAGATCAAATGCAAAAGACTGCTTCTCAAGTAATTACTGGTGAAGATTTAGATGTAACTATGGGTAATATTCCTACTGAAGATGACAAAGATCCAGTTAAGACTTATATTATGAATTTATTAACTGAAAAGTATGGTATTACTGAAGAAGATTTCTTATCAGCTGAATTAACATGCGTTCCAGCTGGTCCAGCTCGTGACTATGGTCTAGATAGATCAATGGTTGCTGGTTATGGTCATGATGATAAGGTTTGCGCTTATACATCATTCCGTGCTGTACTTGATACAGAAGTTCAAGACTATACTTCTTGCGCTATTTTAGTAGACAAGGAAGAAGTTGGTTCAATTGGTGCTACTGGAGCTCAAAGTAAGTGGTTTGAAGATACAGTTGCTGAATTATTATATTTAGAAGGTAAGGATTCTGCAATTGCTGTAAGACATGCAATGAGCAATACATTAATGCTATCTTCTGACGTTTCATGTGCTGTAGATCCTATTTATTCTTCAGTTAATGAACCAAAGAACTCATGCTATTTCTCAAAAGGTATCGTATTCAACAAATATACTGGTGCTCGCGGTAAATCTGGTTGCAACGATGCTATGCCTGAATATTTAGCTTGGATTCGTAACACAATGGACAACGCTAACATTCATTATCAAACAAGTGAACTTGGTAGAGTTGACCAAGGTGGTGGTGGAACTATCGCTTACATCTTAGGTAACTACAATATGTATGTTGTAGATGCTGGTGTTCCAGTTCTATCAATGCATTCTCCAATGGAAATCGTATCAAAAGCTGACGTATATGAAGCTTATAGAGCATATAAGGAATTCTTAAAAGCTCCAAAAACATTCTAAAAAAAATGAGGACTCGTCGAGTCCTCTTTTTTAGTCTTCATATTTGAAGCCGTAAGGTGCCTTTTTAAAGGCTGCTTTATAGGCCATGAAATCTTCTTCTTGGAAATTAAATTTGTTAATCTCTTTAAAAATATCTTTTCTTTTTTCTTCTAATGTAATAGGCAATTCAATATAATAATTCATATAATACATAAAAAATCTAATTGTTAATTCGTTATCTGAATTTAAATACTTCTTTTCCCTGAAGAATTCATGAAGATTGTTAGAATTTTCTTGACCTAATAAAGACATAAAATAATTTTTGTCTACTTTAAATTTAGTCAATTCCATCACCAACTATAGTATACTATATATTAACTAAAAATAATATAGATTTTACATAATTAATAAGTAAATTTTAAATTTATTATAATATGTGCATAAAAAAAAGTAACGATTATTTCGTTACTTCTTAATTGATAAAGCCATACCATCCCCAAGATTATAAATAGATGTATCATAATCTGGATTAGTTAATAAGAATTCATGATATTTCTTTAGTTTTCCTACTAACTGACGTAAATTTCTAGAATGAATTTCAGCATCAAGGAATCCATGAAATAACATATTATCTGTTACTACAATTCCCTTATCCTTTAGTTGTGTAGTAAATTTTTGGAAGAACTTAGTATATTGTCCCTTAGCTGCGTCTATAAAAATCATATCAAAGTCTAAGCCATCCAATTCATTAGTAATTTCTAAGGCATCCTTAAAAATAATATGTACCTTATTTTCAAGGCCTAAGGCTTTAATATTCTTACAAGCTTGTTCATACATTATAGGATCACGTTCAATTGTATAAACTTCTGCATCACTATAAATAGACATCATGCTTGAAGAATATCCAATTGCACAGCCAATTTCAAGAATACGTTTAGGTTTATAAAGCTTAACTATAGCTTTTAAAAAAGCTAAACCTTCATCTTGAATAATAGGAACATTATGCTCCTTAGCGTAGTCGCGCATTGTTTCTACATAATCATCAAACTTTAGATTAAGTAATACGTTACGCTCTTCATCGCTAATTTCAACCATTATTCTTCATCCTCTTCAATGTCGCAATTTCCGCTTTTTGAACAATTAGCACAATTGTTATCACAAGCTTCGTTAGTAGCTTCATTGTCATTGTTATAAGTATTTAAAAGTTTTTCAAGCATATTCCATTCAGCTTCTGTCTTAATTTCAAGTAATTCACCATTACCATGATCTTCAGGATTATAAATAGCAGCTGAACAAATATTCTTGTCATCAACAAAGACTACATAGTCTTTTTTAAATTCATCTGAATGATGAGTAAATAAGATTGTGCATTTAATCTCCTTACCATCATCGGTTCTAATAATTAAAGTATTGTCTTCCATAAGTATCCTCCTTTTATTTAATTATCATAGAGAAGAGTCAAACGTGCAATAATAATTACACGTTTTTCTTTTTTATTACTTAGTTAATTGCTTTGCAGCTTCGATTGCTTCATCAATCTTAGAAGCATCTTTACCACCAGCTTGAGCCATAGTTGGCTTTCCACCACCATTACCACCGCAAATTTGAGCAGCAGCTTTTACTAAATTACCAGCATTTACTGAACCATCAGTAGCAGCAACAAATGTTACCTTATCTCCTGAAACATTAGCAATAAATGCAGAACGTAATGAATACTTGTTAACAAGTGCGCTAGCAAGATCCTTTAATACATTAGTATCTTTACCAGTTTCCTTAACAAATAATGTATTATTTTCAACTAATGAGCTATAGCTATCAAGATTAGATAAAGCATTTTGGCTCTTCTTAGCATCATATGTCTTACCAAGTTCCTTAACTAAGTTAGAAACATAAGCGATGTGTTCATTTAACTTAAGAACAAATCTATAACCACGAGCATCATCATATGAGAAATCATCCTTAAATGATAATTCGATATTTTCGTTCTTAGCTTGCTCAACAATTGACTTAGCTTTAGCAATTAAAGTATTAAGTTCATTCTTCTTATTAGCAAGACTTTCTTGTAAGTTTTCAAAAGCATTCTTACCAGTAAAAGCAGTACCACGGAAAATACCTGAACCAATTGATTCAATTGAAACAATTTCAAAATCTTTAATTTCACTTGTGTTAGATACATGTGTACCACCACAGAATTCAGTAGAAACACCCATTTCAACAACACGTACAGTATCACCATACTTGTCATCAAATAACATCATAGCATGCTTCTTCTTTGCTTCTTCAATTGGTAATACTTCTGTTACTACTTCATGAGATTCTTTAATCCATGCATTAACAGTATCTTCTACTGCAATAATTTCTTCATCAGTTAATGAATTGTAGTTATTGAAGTCAAAACGCATGAATTCAGCAGCATCTAATGAACCTTGTTGGTGAACATGAGAACCAATTAATTTTTGTAAAGAAGCTTGGAATAAGTGAGCAGATGAGTGATTAGCTCTAATTGCATCCCTATATTCTTTATTAACGATAGCTTCAACAGTATCACCAACATTAAATGTATTTTCTTCAAGTACATGTAAATGTTGACCATTAGGCATTTTAATTACATCAATAACATCAACACCTTGGATTGTACCCTTGTCACAAACTTGACCACCTGATAGTGCATAGAATGGAGTCTTATCTAATACTACAGCATTATCAAATACGGCAATAACCTTTGATGTAGATTTTAAAGTTTCATAACCAACAAATGTTGAAGGTAAATCAAACTTCATGAATGCTTCATTTTGACCCTTCATTGATTGTAAAGTCTTACGACTAGCTCTAGCACGTTCCTTTTGAGCTTGCATTGAAGCGTCAAATCCTTCTTTATCTACAGAAAGACCTTTTTCTTCAGCATATTCTAATGTTAATTCATATGGGAAACCATATGTGTCAAATAACTTAAATGCGTCTTCACCTGAAATTACATGAGTTGAAGCTAATGCTTTTTCAGCATATTGAGCAAAAATAGATTCACCCTTTTCAATTGTAGATAAGAACTTAGTTTCTTCTTGAGTAATAACGTTCTTAACAATACCAGCTTGTTCATGTAAATATGGATAGAATGGATCCATAATTTCAATAACAACATCAACTAATTCTGCCATGAATGGACGGTTGATACCAAGGCTCTTTGCATACTTAACAGCACGACGTAATACACGACGTAATACATAACCTCTACCTTCGTTTGACATAGTTGCACCATCTGCAACAGCAAATGTTACTGTACGTACATGGTCAGCAATAACCTTGAATGCCATTTGTCCTTCATATTTAACACCACTAATTTCTGAAACCTTATTAATTAATGGCATAAATAAGTCAGTTTCATAGTTAGTTGGAGTACCTTGCATAACACAGCATAGACGTTCAAGACCAGAACCAGTATCAATATTCTTTGCTGGTAATTCTTTATAATCCTTACGATCTACACCAATCTTAGAATTAAATTGAGAGAATACGATATTCCAAACTTCGATAAATCTATCATTTTCAATATCTTCTTCAAGTAATCTCTTACCTAAATGATTTAGATCCCATTGTTCTCCTCTATCAAAGAAAATTTCAGTATCTGGACCACATGGACCTTCACCAATTTCCCAGAAGTTATCTTCAAGTGGAATCATATGATCAGGATTCATACCACATTTAACCCATAAATTTAATGTTTCTTTATCAGTAGGATAATAAGTAACATATAATTTATCAGGATTGATATCGAACCACTTTTCGCTAGTTAATAATTCAAATGCCCAAGGAATTACTTCATTTCTAAAATAATCACCAATTGAGAAATTACCCATCATTTCAAAGAATGTATGGTGACGTGCAGTCTTACCAACATTTTCAATGTCATTTGTACGAATACACTTTTGTGCATTAGTAATTCTACGGCATTCTGGAGTTACAGAACCATCAAAATATTTCTTTAATGGTGTAACACCTGCATTTGTCCATAATAACGTCTTATCATTTTGTGGAACAAGTGAAGCACTTGGTTCAACAAGATGACCTTTTGACTTGAAGAAATCAAGCCACATTTGTCTGATTTCATAACTTTTTAAAGCTTTCATGTTTTTTTACTCCTTTACAAATAAAAAAACGCCCTTAAATCTAAGGACGTTAATAAACGCGGTACCACCTTAGTTCTAGATAAAAATATCTAGCACTTCATGTTATCTAAGCTCCCTAGCAGCCATATTAATTCTTCACATCTAGCCTTCTCACCACTAGCTAGTCTCTTTAAAGCTTCAAATTAAATGATCTAGTTCATCGCTTTATTTAATTTACTTTTATATTTTACTCTAATTGTAAAAAAAAATAAAGCATTTTGTATACAAATCTATTAAATAGTTAAAAATAAGAATAAAGTGTTAGGTTTAGCCTAACACTTATATTCAAAAATTATTCAATAATAATGTTTTTAATATAGCAACCATTTGAAGATATTGTAATAGTTTTATCTTCTGTTACTTCAAATGAAGTATCATCAGTATAATCAACACCATCCATTGTATATGGAGAATATGTTGAACCATACATATCTAATGTAACCTTAGAACCAGCTTTAACGTTAAAGCTAATTTCTCCAGAGAACCTTACAGTATCATTTTTCACTTCTCCAAGAGTAGCATTAGATAAATCTACCATTTCTTTAAAGTTGCCATCAGAATTAAATGTAACTATATTACCCTTTTCTAAAACTACTGGATAAGTAATTGAAATAGATTTAATATAACAACTACCATTAAATGTTAATGTAACGATTTGATCTTCATTAGCTTCAAATAAGTAATCACCTTCATGATTCAATCCATCAACTGATAAATGAGACTTAGAATATTTTTCACTATACATACCTAATTTTACTTTAGCAC
>JAEELC010000189.1 GCA_016288675.1 Acholeplasmatales bacterium
AGAGGTTATTAAAAAAGAAAGGAAAAAATATTATGATTATTAGAGAAGAAAATAACATTTTAAACACAGATGAAAGACGTTTATATGAAAGACAAATTAAATTTGGTGTTAAAAGTGTTTTAGAGTATTTAAAGATAGGTTGGAAAGAGTATAACCCATATAGATTAGTATTTAGAATTGACAATAAAGGTACTGTTACGTTTCTTGCTGAATATAAAAACGGTTTTGATTTAGAATATATTAGTGGGGATGGTTATAAAGGTGAACTTTATCTGCATAACAGACAATCACAAATTAATAAGCGTGGAGAACAAATTAAAAATTTAGGTACTTGGTTATTTAATCTTAACATAGATGGAGCTACTTCATTTTTAAATAGTATTGAAGATGATGCCAATAAATTAGAATTAAGAAATATTGATTTATTAGATTATGATGTCTAATATCTCACAAAGATTGCTTACAAGATTATACAAAATTCAATAAAATAAATAAGAAAGGATTTTATAAATTATGGTAATAAAAGAAACAAGAGCAGATGGTATTAGAGCTGCCAAGCAAAAATGGGATAGTGATTTTGAACAATCCGTTAATGCTTATAATAAAATGGAATATGATTATGATATGGCCACTGAAACTGTTATGGAACAAGTTGAAACAAAAATAAGAGCTGAATTAGGTGTTACTGATAATGATTTACTTGAAATCACAGCAGATGCTTATGCTGGTAGGTTTGGAGGTAAATATAGAACCGGCATTAAATATAAATATGGTGCTCCTTTTGATAAGAAGAGTGCATTAAATTGGCATATTGACATTTATCTTAATGATGAAGGTGAAGTACAAAAAGAAACTGGTAGCTGGTCAGGTCTTGAAGTTCATACACCAGAATTACTTGAAGACCTTAAATATTCAGTAAATCTTATTGAAAAAATTATGAATCTTGATTATCAGAAAATTATTATGGATGCAGAAAATGTTCGTCCGAATAGAGATGATTATATAACAATGAAACGTCCTAATAGAAGTGATAGACCTGATTTTGATAAGCAAATTAAAGAAGCTACTATTGAAGATATTATAGGTACTAATACAATTATAAGTGGTTCTGCTGTTCCTTCCTCTGGTTATAGAGCAGTTTCTGGCTGGTATAAAATACTTGGTCAAACTGCTAAACGTTATAAGGTAACTTTTGTTCCTGATAGAACAGGTACATTAACTAATCAACAATTAAGAGATGGACTTGATAGCTTTGAATTTCAGGTAAATAAAGATACTTTATATCAGTATATTGGTGATAATTTTGAAACTAAGGAAATTTAAAGAAAAGGAATGATTGATATACTATGAAATTAAGAATAAATGAAGATAGTTTTAATAGTAAACTTACTGATAGTTTTGTAGTTGAACACGGTCCCAGAATTAGATATATGTGTCATATAGGTAATGAGCATAGTCCTAATTTCGTTGCTTCGTTATCAAAAATATCTCCTTATGATGATGCTGAATATGTTTGGGCAAGAATTTATGAAAACAAAAAAGTTGATTTTATTAAAAATGGAAAAGTCATAGATTCTACTCAGCTTGAAAGTTATGAAGAGTATTATAGTGGTGAAGATTATGAATCTTTAGACGAGTTGGATTTACAGGAATACATTAATGATTGTTTAGATATTGTTGTTCTTGAACTGGCTGATTTAAATAAAAATATTAAACCTGTTATAATTCATAATTAGTAGGTGGTATTATGAAATTAAAAAAGAAAGGATTTGATTTATTATGATTATTAAAGTAAATAATAAAAAAAGAACAATTAAAGAAAGAACTGAAAAAGGTTCTGTTAATAAAATGTTAAATACATTTAATAATAAAATAGATGATTTAGAATTTGATGGTTTTGATGAATCTATTGATATTGATGAAGCTCGTGATAGTCATACTTGGGGCGTAACTTATAAAGATAAATCTAAAAGAACTAAACAGCATATGGTAGGTGCTTCAGATGCTTATGATGCTAAAATAAAAGCAAGAAAAGAACTTGGCATTAATTTCTCAGATATAGATGATATTGAATTAATTGAAAATGAGGAAATAAATGAAAATTTAATTATTGAAGATATTTCAAGTTCACAAGCCAGTAAAGTGTATTCCGAATTAAAGCGTATTTTTGATGACTTTTCTGACAATATGATTGAAACTGTAGAAGCCGACTATAACAGTTATAAAGAAATGAGTGAAGAAGACATTTCTTTTGAAGAATGGTTAACAAAATATCCTGATTATTTTAAATATATTTTTGCCATTACGTTTGAAGACTATTTAGACAATGGATATTGATGAAAATAATATAGTCAATTTCGATAGAAGGTGATAAAAAATGACAGTTTATGATTTATTAGAATTAATGTGGGCGGTTGACCGTTTTAGATTAGTGTCTTTAGATGATTATCATACAGTTTTATATGAAGATGACGCTGACCCTGGACTTGTAAGTGACCGATATGTTTTAGATATACCCGTGTATTATTTTGGTATAGCTGATAAAGATACAATAGAATTTTATGTGGATGAACACGATGTTTAGATGTTCACTTAATGGATTTATAAAAAAAAATAAAAAAAAACGAATAAAAAAACTTATAATTTTTATAATACAAAAAAAAAACAAATACTTTTCTTATATAAAGGGTAGCTACATTCTACCCTTTATTTTTATTTTCTGTAAAGTTAACAATTTATTTACATTAGTATAACGATACTGTAATAAATATCTGTTATAATAAATATAGTAAGAAAGATAAAGAATAAACTAAATAAATGAAATTTTTAAGGAGGAATTGAATATGAATAATTTTGTAAATGAACTTACCAAGGAAGAAGCTGCCTACGAAATACACAATCTATATAATCGTATTCGTGAAATCGAATGTAGTCAAGAATACTCTGATAGATGTGATGTAGGTGATGACACTCTTTATTATCAGATAGAAGCTATGTATGATGAAATAGCTTATCTTGAAGATAAATATGGTATATGAAATTTCTAAGAAGAAAACAAAACCTGAACAATGGAGTAATTAAAAAATGGCAAAGAGAATACTTACAAAAGAAGAAATCAAGAAAATTAATGACCTCAATAATTCTGTAAAAGGAACTCCTGAATATGCTAAATACCATATGATGCAAGAATTTAAGTATAAAAAAGATGGTAAATGGACTCGCTGGATTTTTGCTGGTCATACAGGTAACATTTATAAAAAACATCTTTTTGTTAAGTATATAAAAGATAAGATTTATCTTGTTACGGAAACTTTTACTGAGCTTGATAGTGATACAGTAGATAGATATGAAGTTACTGATACTATCAAGGAAGTTCTTGGGCTTTAAAAAATGGAGGAATTGAAAATGAGTACATATTATGAAAGAAAAACCACTACTGAATATCAAGTAGGTGATAATGCTTATACAGATTTATATGATTTAGTAATTCTTATGGATAAGATAGTAGGTGAAACTGGCACTATTTATTGGATAATTAAGAGTGACCTTACAAGTGAATTACATCTGATAGAAGAAACTAATTTACTTGAAGTAGGATATTATGGTGATTAAGGAGGGGTTAAAGATTATGTTAGAGTATAAAGGTGAATTTATAGAAAGTTTAAGTGAAGAAGAAATTGATAAAGGGTTAGTAATGGTGTTCATTCCTGACCCTGACGGCGTTGTATCAGGTGAAAGTATTTGGGCATATTTAGATAGAACTAAATATACAGATAAAGATAAATCTGTAAGAGTTGTTCTTTTAAATAATTCATTTTGCTATATGGGTATATTGAATTGGGGAACTGAAATTGCTTGTAAAAACAATGGAGAAAGATTTAAGTTAGATGTTGATTGGCTTAATAAGGAGATAAAGAAATGATAGAAACAACTAAAATATCAATAGAATTTCCTACAGATGAAGAAGCTATTGAATACTGTAAAGAAAATAGAATACCCTACAGTAATATTCATTATATTGTTGATAGAGTATTTGTGGAAACGGAAGAAACTAATGTAACTGAAAAACATAATAATAAGAAATTTGAAGTACAATTTTTAACTTCAATAAATACCGTTGGTGTTATTTATATTTCCGCCGAAAATGAAGATAAAGCTATTCAAATAGCAAAAGACAAATGGCAAGGCGAAATTAAAATAATTTTAGCAATTATGGAGTGTGAAAAAGATTAATAATTTATTTACATTATTATAAAACGGAGTTAATATTTATAGTTTATACTATAAGTACAGTAAAAAACAACTTAAAACAATAATTAAGGAGGAAATTAAAAATGGAAAAGTACAATGGCTACAATGACCCTAATTGGATAGATTATTGGGGAATGAACGATGAACCTGATGAAGTAGAAATGGAAGAACAGTAATTTAAAAATAAATAAATGAAAAGGAGTAAATAAAAATGAGTGGAGTAAATTGGAGCTATTTTAATAAGTTTGAGGAAATTGATGATAAGTATTTGCCTGCTAAAGGTGAAGGTGAGAATATGGCAACACAGATTGTAACCGCTGTAGCTAAGTTAGTTTATAAGTGGTATAATGACGGTGATACACCCGATAATACTCACTATCTTAGTGGTTGGTGGAATGACCTGTCAAGCTATGCAAATTGGCTTTATGAATATGTTCCTGAAACAAGAGAAATACTTGATAATTTCTTTAACTGCACTTCTAAAGATAGTTATGAAGAAAATGTCTTAAAGCCCTTGTGTGATTTAACTCAGACATTTGAGTTTCTTGCAAACTATGAAAATAGAAATCTTGCAGGCTCTATTTATGAAGATTGTGATGGACCTTTTGTTTGGGAAGAAGAAACAGAAGAAGATGAAGAT
>JAEELC010000190.1 GCA_016288675.1 Acholeplasmatales bacterium
AAGTGTTAGGTTACGATTTAGATATGTATTTGCAAGATTAGACTTTGGATCATGCTTAGTAGCATTAATTCTTACAACAGCTGTATCATAATCAACAGTAATATAGTAAGCTTTTTCATTTGGAGATACTGTAGATAAAGCATCAAAGCTAAATCCAGAAGCATTTGTATTATTTACTGTTACTTCTGTAATAGATGAGTCTGCTGAACCAGATTCATACTTAACTGTAAATGTATATTTAGTACCAGGTTGTTGCTTTTGATTTAAAGCGTAAATTACATAAGTATATGTTTTACCTAACATAGAACTTGTAATTTGAATTTGCTTTGTACCACTATCTAATTGAATAGGATTATTGTTACCTTCTCTAAATTGAACAGTAGCTTTAGAACCTTTTAATATTGTTGTAATGAATGAAACACTTTGAACTCCATAAGGAATTGAAACTGTACTATAATCTTCAGTTTTTTGGTCAAACACTTTAAATGTACCATGTTCACCAACATATTCAACATTATTTGAACCAGATAATTCAATTGAAACAATTGTATTATCATCATCCAAATTAATAACACCACGAGTTAATACAATATTATAAGTTTGTGTTTCTCCTAATTCAGGTGTACAAGTAATAGTAGCTTCTGCAATATAATCTGAATTAGAACTATCATTGTCAGATTTAAATTGGAATGTACCATCACCCTTAACAGTAGCACCTGCATCCATTGGAACAGCTGTAATATATACACTTGAAATATTATTACCTAAATTAGGAATATAATATTTTGAACTAGGTGTATTTTCAATAAATTCACCATCATTAGTAGTTAAATTAGGTGTTACAGTAAACTTCTTTACTTCACCATTAACAGTAACATATAATTCTTTTAAGTTACCATTTACAACTGGAGCTTTAATATCAATATCAATGACATAATCACCAGCCTTATTAGGCTTATAATCAGGATTGATTTCTGAAACAAGCTTATCATATTCAGAAATTGTATAGATTGTAATCTTCTTCTTTGTTGAAGCACTATAATCATAAGTAATAATCTTACCACCTACAAGTGATGAAACTGTAATTAATTCAGCTCCATCGCCATCATCGATATAAAGAGCTTCGTTAGAATTACCTACTTTAACCTTAACATAGCTTTGCTTAGTTGAATAAGAAATTGTTCCTTCATAATTATAAGTAGCCTTCTTGAAATCAACAATCTTTTCATTCTTGATAATATCCATTACATCTTTAGCATCTGAAGTCTTAGAATCTAATAATTCAATATTAGCAACTTCTGCTGTATTATCTGCAGCAAAGAAATAGAAATAATATTTATTTGGTGAGATTGTCTTATCTTCAGGAATTACTGAAACTATAATTTCAGAATATTTACCATCACTTACAGTAAATGGATATACATCACCTGGATTATACTTTGTTGATTGAATTTGAATTGTAGAACCAGGACTAGATGTTAATTCAGATAATTCAACACTATTAGTACCTCTTCCAAGGTTGGCAAAATATTTACCACCTGGAACAAATTGTTCATCAACTACAACGCCATTAGCTGATAAAGTTAATAAATCTTTACCTTGTTGGTATCCTCTTCTATAAACAGTTACATCATATGTAGCTTCACCTTTAGAAGCCTTCTTACCATCATAAGTTAAAGGAGTAACAGTAATCTTTACAAGCTGACCATTAGTAGCTCCTGTTGAAGACTTTAGTGTAACGCTTGATGGATTAGTTGTACCAGCATCAATCATTACATCTAAACCAGCACCATCATTTGGTAAAACTAATGTGAATTGTTCAGTTGTGTCTTGAGGGTTAACTATAACATCATATGTACCTTGATTTTGAGCAAATGGAGTACTTAAATCATATTTAGTAGTACCATTTTCAATATTCTCAACAATAATATCAGTAACTTTAGCTTCTGCCATTACAAAGACATTAACTCTATAATAATTTGTAGTTGTACCATCTTGAGCAACAACTTTAAAGATTCTATAGTTATTACCAGTTACTAATGGACTATTATCATTAAATGTAAATTCTGTATTAGCTGTACCATCAATTGTAGAATTTGGATTACTCTTAGTCATAGATAAAGTTAATATTTGACCAACTTCTGTATGAGGAAGAGAAATAATATTTATATCAGTAGCTTTTTCAGCTTGATCTTGAGATGGAGTAAGCTTGTCAAATACAGTTGTAGTATCTTTAATTCTAATTTCAGTTAGTAATGCGTCACTACTTAAATTATCTCTAGTAATTTCAAATGTATATCTTTCAGTACCTTTATTTCCAAGACCATCAAATCCTTGTGCAGTAAGTGTGATTGTTTTACCGTTTTCAACATAAACAAATACTGTATTACCATTATTTTGTTGACCATTAGCTAAATCAATTTTAGTGCTACCCTCATAAAGTTCGGTTAACACATAACCATTTCCAAGAGGAGTATAATCAAACTTAGCATAATTTTGAGTAGCTTCTAGATTAACTTTAATTGGGTTACCAGTTTCATATCCTGAAATATTTTCCAAATTACCATCACTATCATGAACATTTACAGTGAAGGCCGAAATATTTTGAGTACCACTTGCAGAACTATTTAATTCAACTGCATAAGTCCACTTTGTCTTCTCATCTTGAGCAACTGTATTAATTGTTAATGTTCCATAACCATTCTTTAATAGAACAGTTCCAGAATTACTACCACCCCAATCTAATGAAACAGTGTATGTTGTAGTTGTTTTTTGAGTAGTAAATTCAACTCTAACTGTTGATTCATTTCCTAAATTTTCAACAACAATTGTTTTAGGAGGTGTAGTTGTACTTGTATAATCACCCTTAATGTTTTCTGCAGGTACTTGAGTACCATCAGAACCCTTAAACACTTTAAATGTTGCTAAATAAGGATTAGTATCAGGTGCAGTCATAGATAAAGCTAAGTTATAAGTTTCTGTTTCATTAGCTTTCATAGTTGCATCATCTACTAAAGTACCAAATTCACTAATTACAGTAATAGAAACATTTGTAGTCTTAGTATAATCTAATTTAGTATTTAAATTAGCATGACCGTTTACTTTATTTGTTTGAGTACCGTCAGCAATAGAAATTTCAGCTTTTTGATTATTAGCTAAAATATCAAAGTAAGCAAAGCTATTCTTTTCATATTTATAATTAATACTTACAGGCCATGTGCTAACTTGAGCAAAAGTAAATGTCTTATTTTGATCATCAACTTTTTGAGTAGCTTTATTAGTATCCGTGTAAATCTTTACATCATTTAAAGACTTATCTTTACTAGCTAAATATACTGAAACTTGATATTGTTGATGTGAAACACCATCTTCTTGATAAGATTGAGCTTGTACATCAAAATTGTATTTGTATACTCTATTATTTGTACCTGAAACTACTTGTGGTGTACCAACAATAGTAGCATTCTTATCATTCTTTACTGCATCAAATGTTACAGTTGAATATAAAGTAGGATCTAGTACTAAATATAAATAATTAGTTCTACTTGTTGTGAATGCAAAATTAGAATCATAATAACCAATAGTATTACCATTAATCTTTAAATCCTTTAGACTATAATCTTTACTTGGTTGTGTTCTATTAATAGTAACTGCATAATATGTATTAGAAACAGTCTTATTTTCAGCCCATAAATAGTATGTCTTACCAGTTTGATAATTTGTTGTAGATAAAATCTTTGAAGAATCATAAGTATCTGTATTACCTGCTAAAACACCTTTAGTCATTGATGTAGCATTTGTAGTTACAGTCAAAGGATTTGAATCTGCAGCTGCTAAAAATTCTAGAGTATATGTATCAGCTTCATAAGGAACTGTAAATGTATATGGAATCTTTGTTTGTGCAGGAGTTGTACCTGATGCAGGAATAATGATTGGGTCTCCAATTTGTGCAGATATAGGATCACCAGTCGTATTTGATTTTAATGTTAATGAACCTAAATTAGCATTGGGATTTCTAGTATCATTTTGTTGAATCTTATAAATATAAGTAAATGTATTACCAGGAACTTCAGGTTCAACAACAATTGTTAAAGTATTTGGACTACCGTAAGGTCCTCTAGCCTTAGTTAGAGAATATTCTCCATTATTAATACTTGAACTTTGTATTTTAACACTATCAATAGTTAAGCTTTGAGTTGCTAAAATATTACTTAAATCAAATCTAACATCTGTATCTGTAGCTTCACTTACAGTAATTTCAGTTTCAACAGAACTACTAGTTATATTTGTAACCTTACATTGAGGAGCTTTACCAGTTGTAGAGCCTACAAAATTGATACTAATTGTATTAGTTGGATCACCAGCCTCAATATTAGCTACAACTTTATAAGTTGTGTAATTACCAGCTTCAGCAACAACTCTAAATACGAAATAAATTTGGTGTGCAGATGTACTTGGTAATGTATCCCAAGTTTGTTCACTTGATTTATTACCATTATCTGCCCAAGGAGTTGAAGTTGGAGTAGCCTTTGAATCATCTGTTGATGCAGTACCTAAATAATAAACTTTAGATAGTTTATCAGTTGGTTGAGCCCAAACATATAAATTCTTAACAGTGTATTTAACGCTATCATTTAATGTATAGGTTTTAACAGGATTTGCAGCACTAGAAGTTGCAGTTTGTGTATTTGCTAAATAATTGCTGCTTCCCTTAGTACTTGTTACATTAAATGTTACTTCAGTATCAGTACTGGCTTCTTTTCTATGACCTTGAATAATATAACGAGTAACAGTTGTTGTATCCTGAGCAGTTACTGTAAATTCAATAGTAAAATCAGTACCAGGAGTTACATTACTCATTGAAAATGCAGGGAAAGGTTGTCCACTAGTTCTTGTTGAACCATCATATGTAATAACAGCATGTGATTCATTTACAGTTGGAGTTACAGTTAATGTAGCTACTGCATATGCAATATCATCATTTAATACATATGTTACCTCTGTACCAGCTTGGCTAGTTGTATAAGCTTTATTTGTTGAAGGAGTTACATTGTCTACTACTTTTAATGTCTTAAGAGAAGTGTCATCAGATGGCGCTTTACGAGTTATGGAAACATTATAAGTAGCAGGAGTATCTCCAGGTTGATAAGCTTGTGAATAAATATAAATAGGAATATTCCAGCTTGTTGTATTTATATCTTTATTTGTGTCAAATGTTGTAGCTCTTAATGTATTTCCAGATGCATATAACGAAGTACCTGTATTATCAAAAGACCATTTAGCATTTGAATCTTGTAATATAACTGCAATCTTAACACTAACATCAGTGCATTCTAATTGATCACTAACAGTATAAGTTGGTTTATTTAAACTACCAGCATAAGGCTTAGAAGATGTATTTGTAACACTGATGCTTGTAACATTAGTATTGCTACTTGGAGCATTTCTTGTTAATACAATATTCCAATCCTTATAATCTCCAGTAGTATGATTAATTACTCTAACAACATAAGAAGCAGTAGGATCTGTAATTGTTAAATTTGTAGGATCACCATCAGCTGTAGTTGCATTTGAAACAAGAGTTTGAGCAGGTGTTGTAAACTGAATGTCATTTCCAGAAGCACAAGTAATCTTAGGATAAATTGTACTTACTTGTGATCCATTATATGAATAATCAAATGTAGCAGACCAAGTATCATTGGATTTTGTTGCACCTACAATGTTAATTTTACCAAAATATGCTGAAACTGTTTTTAATTCTAAGTCAATTGTTACTTTTGATAAATTAATAGTATATTCTTTAGGAGTAGAGTCTTCAGCATATACTTTTACTATAATACTTGATGCAGGTAACCCGACATTGATTGGACTAGGATTTGACATATTATATTGTTGTCCATTAACTTCAACCTTTGAAATACCCACGTTTGTCGGATAAACAGGAGTAACAGCTATTGAACTAGATAGCGAACTGTATTTCACAGTATCTGGGAAACTAGTAACTGAACTCTTTTCAATATATGTTGAATCTCCAGATGCAGTTAAACTTACACTAGTTAATGTATTATCAGTTCTTAGACTCTTTTTAATCTTAATTTTATAAATGACAGGATTTACTCCAGAGTTTGAAGTACCCGTTACTTCTACTACCTTATCACCACCAGGAGCAATCGAACTCATATCTACGTAATAATAGTTACCATTTTTTGGTAAAGATGTAGTTATTGTACCATTTGAAGTTACTGATAAACTTAAATAAGCAGCATTAGCGCTAGCTTTTATTGTACCTTCATAATGAGTATCATCTTTTTTAGTAAGTGACTGATTTACTGTTGAAGTAGTTTCTCCATATAATGTTGTATCTAAAGACGAGTCAGACGAAGGACCATCTAAAGTAATCTCATCAGAAGATAATGTTAGAAAATCTGCATCACTATTTACAGTTTTATTGTCTGTTATAGCAGCTATACTTTTCAACCTAAAAGTATTCTTAGTTGGTTGATCTTTAATAGTAAATTTTAATTTTGCAAAGATATACTTACCTTTTGCTAAATTACCACCACTACCTACAAAATTTATTGTATGTTGTGAAGGATTAATACCAACATCACCAAATGTAATAAATCCTGAAGCATCACCTTCATAATACTCATTTGATCCACCGGTTCTACCTAATTCTTCCATTAATGCAACTTGTTCAGCAGATTTAAGCAAACCACCATTAATCTTACCAGTTTTACCTCTTGTGACAATTTTATTATCCATTAAATTTGTTATGGCTCCATCCCAGTTATCAACATCGTCACCATTTAAAGCATCTGGTACATATTCCAAAACCTCATTCCATAGGGAATCATAATATGGGTTATCACCAGCCAAGTCTGCAGATGGACCATAAATTATAGAAACGTTTTCAATAACATCTGTATCATATGTATAACTAAATTCATATGCCTCAGTTGATGCAGTTATCTCAATAAATATAGTTGCGTAAAATACCTCACTAGGACTAAAATTGTAATTATTAATGTCAATTTCATTTGTAAATAAACCGCCTTCTTTTACAGAACTTACAAATAAATCTCCTCCACCTGAGGCATTAGTACCACTTTTTGTAAAATGGTACTCTAATGAAGCTCCAAGACCATCTACGGTTTTTCCCGAAGCTTCTACATTTCTTTTGGTTTGACTTGAGAAAATTATTACAACCGTTGTTAATAGTAGCAATAATAACGAAACCAATCTTTTGAATGTTTTCTTCATAATTCTTTTCCTCCTTTTCTTGAATATGTTAAAAATATCCATAACTCTTAACATATTTAACATATCCAATTTTAATAATTTATATACTTTCCCTTTTTAAAACCTTTATATGATTAAATGTTCGGCATCAAATTATTCTCATTAATTTCCCACTTTTCAATTAACTTTTCTCTATTTTCTTTCCAGAATCCTTCACCAAAATACATATTATCTACATAATAGTTCGAAGTAACATCTTCATCAGAAGAAATGTTATTAGCTTTAACTTTAACATACTTAGTAATAGTACTAATTATAGCTATATTTGTTCTCGTATTTTCACCTGTTAATTCAACACTACCTTTATTTTCTGCATCTGTAATGTAAGTAGTAAAGAATGTTGAATATTGTGCATATAATGTTGAAAGATACTGTTTATCATTAAAGTACTCTATAGTCTTTGTTTCTAATTGTTGAGTATTTTTTACAAGTTTTGATGTTAAAACTGAATCTGATGTATTTAATATTCCATCAGTTGTAACATAATCACCAGGATTACTAGAATCATATCCTAGCATATCACCAAATATAATTATATCAATTGAATCTAATACTTTATCTTTGTCGGTCTTATCATATAATGCAATATTAATACCTGATGAAATTCTTTGATTCAAATCAGTAATTTCAATACCATTAGCATCAGTTACTCTAAAGTTAGGTTTATTTTCAGTTGTATAATTTTCAAAACAATTCAATACATCAATTATTAGAGTTTCTTTTACGAATCCTGCATTATTGTCAATAATTGGTAAGAATCCAGCTAATACAACCTTTTGAGATTTAGTAAGAACATATTCTTCTTCTTTATATGTAGTTGTACTTGTAGTAATTACAGAGTTATCAATTATCTTAACATTTGAAGTTGGATCATTATTGAATGTATCTGCTTTTGCTATATAATCCTTTAGATATGCTTCACGTTGTTCATTTGACATTATTGAAAGAGTCATCTTATCACCCATGTAATCAACTCTATCCAATAATCTTTCTTGTTCAATTGATAAGAATATTGGTCTAGAATTTGATTTAGCGATTAATGTACTATCTTTTAATTTCAAATAATCAGGATCTGGTGAATTAATAATGATATCTTGTAAAATATCATTAAATGTATAATTACTTGTTGCAGCTAAGCTCATTACCCTTAAGCTACCTTTTAATAATGAAGTAGAAACCTTATCAATATTGTTAAATTCTTCATCATAGTCAATATTAAAGCTTAAAGTTTCAATATCATTACCAGAGTAATCAATACGCTTAACTGAATAATTTACATTTACACCCTTAGGATCTAATAGATATGAATTTTCTATACCATCAAGCTTTACAGTTTGCATCTGACCTGCATTAATATCATAATCATCATAATATAATCTTAATTGGTCATACATAAATGTAATTTCTTTATCAGATGAATCTTGAGTTTCAAAATTCCATGCATAATTTTGCTTATCAGCTAATACTGCAGTACCTGTGATATAATGCTCATATTCATTTTCTGCAAGCATATTATGGCTTAAATTCCAATTAGAAACTAATACATAGAAGAAGCCTTTATCAATATCTTTTGAAACTGGAGAAAGATCTAATTTATTATAATATCCTTCTACTTCCATCTTTCCTTCTTGGTTAGGGTCATTATTTAACTTAGCATAGTAAGATTCTTGATAAATGCCTTTAATAAATGTAACCTCAACCCAAAGGTCGCTTTCTTCATATACCCAATTAGTAATACCATCAGGTCTACGGTTAATACCAGCTAAAATTATTTGATCATATACTTGTCCATCCTCAGGGTCAGTAAGAGGCGCTTTTACAATATCGTAATTAACACTATCTTTTAATCCTTTGAATGAATAATTATTCTTATCTAATGGATTAGCAAAATCAACCTTAGCTGTATAATCTTTACCAACATAAATTGATTCATCTTCAAGTGGCTTTAAGTAATCTAATTGAATTACATAATTTGTACCATCAGCAAGAACATATGATGCAGTAGGTGTTGGCTTAACTTGTTCACCCTTATAAATCATTCTTAATGGATTATCTAAATCAGCAGTCCAATTAATTTCAACTTCTGCACGACTAATTGTAAAATATCTAGTTGCGCTTACAGCTGCATAAATACCAGTAGCTGGAACACTTACCTTAAATGAATAAGAACCAGCATTAATTGGAACAAAGTTTAACTCTTCACCATCAGAATCATAATAAGTAACTGTATGAGGTCTATCATTACCATCAGATAATGTAACTTGAATAGCTCCATCATATTCAGCACCATCATAAACCTTTAATGAATTATAAGTGACAGTAATATCATTTGATAAAGGTTCAATCTTAATCCAGTTTGTACCTTTTAATGTCTTATAGTTATTACCTTCTACCTTCCAGTAAACTAATAACTCACCTTCGCTTCTTAAAGGAGCAACATGGGTAGCATTAGCTTCACCAGATTCTGCTGTCCAATAATAGATTAAATCACTATAATTACCAGAATCATAAACTGGTAACGATGTCCAATTTACACCAATTGTATGTTGTAAACCATCATAAGTACCATTATAATCACTAAATTCAATACTGAATGTACCTGGCTTAATAGTAACTAGCATATCAAGAGTTAACTCATAATTTCTTGTTACATCATAACCACTACCTGAAAGAATTTCATATTCATTTTTCCAAGTAAAGAAGTTAGATTCTTGATATGTAGATGCATTAGCACTAGTTGTCATAATGATACCAGTAAATTTATGTCCATTAAGTAAACCAGTATGTTGAGTATCTGTTGCAATATTTAATATCTTACCGTCTGATACACCAGGAAGAGATTTATCACTTGCAATTAATGCCTCAAATGGTTCACCATCAAATACCTTATCTACATCTTGAAGTTGAATTAATAAACGACGTTTACTAATTGTAAATGCATATTCGATATGATTACTTTCATGATAATTATTTGTTGCAGGAGCATATACACGAACAATATAATCATCAGCATCAATAACTGATTCAATACCAATTTCATTTTCAACTCCATCAACAACACGATAATACTTATAAACGTAATCAGAATAACTAGCACCAATAGCATCATCATATATAAATGGTTCAACAATAAGATTCATATCATATGGTTTATTTAGATTTAGATAATCATCAAACGCAATTTCTCTAGTAGCCTTAGTAATAGTTACAGTAAATGCGCTATCATAAACGTTAGTATCTTTGTTATAACCAAGAATGATAGGATTATCTACAGTGCTGTGATATGCAGCACATACAATTTCAATTGTTAATTGAGCATGATCTACAACATTAGTAAATGTAGGTAAATAATCATAACTTAAACCATTATATTTATAAGTAATTGTCATTGGAACATTAGTATTAACACTAAACTCAATTGTATGAGGATTACCGTCATATACACCTTCATAAGGAATAACTGTATATGGAAGTGTATCAGCAGCAATTGTTAATTTAATACTAACTGTAATCTTATAATTTGATAAAGCTTCTGAAGCTCCATCACCATTAACAATAATAGGATTATCAACAACTGCACCATTATACCAACTGAAGTTATTACCAAATGCATAAGGGTTAGATGAATCAATTAAATCATAAGCGCCTTCTGCAGTATAATAATTCTCTTCACCTGATTTAGTCTTAATGTAAGTTGATAAACTATAACCTTCTGGTAAGCCTTGAACAGATAAATCTTCTAATCCAATCAATACTGGATTGCCATCAGCATAAGGCTTAATACCGTTATAAGTAATAGTTACTTCAGCTTGGTTAATTCTATAATCTAAAATATAGTAATTAAGCTTATTGTAATCAAATTCAAAATTCTTATATGTATCTTCTGTTAAAACTAACTTAATACGGTACATTCCAACATTCTTTGGTACAAATCCAAGTTCAGTTTCGTTATTAGATTCATCTACCGAATAATAATGCAATGAATAATTTGAATCTTTAACTAAGACATTATTTAATACTAATAAATTAGTCTTATTTGTACTAAATGATAATTGTGGTGATTGTCCTTCTCCGTTATAAGTAAATTCTGTACCTTTATTTTTAACAATTATAGGATTTCTTAAAATATTTACATAAGTTACCTCAGGAACACCGTAATAATTACCAGTTTGAGGATAATTAATAACAACCTTATATTCACCACAATCTGTTGGTAAATCTAATTCATCATTAAGAGTTAAATCCTTCCAAGCACCATTAGTATCTTTAACGGCCCAAGCTGTCCAAGTTAAATCAGCTCTACGATAATTTTGCATATCAAGAGTCTTAATAATAACATTTCTAATTGGTTGTCCATCATAATATTTAGTTAGAGAAGTTTCATCAATAGTGATTACATTTGCTTTATAAAGCATCTTAACTGTAATCATACCACTTGCACCTAAATAATTTTCAGTTTCACCAACGTGATAATAAATCTTATAACCTGGATCTACATTAATATCAAATAATTTAATTGGTTCATTAGAATATGTTCCAGTTTCACCTGTAGATGAATAGAAGATAGGAATATTATTTTCTAATGTTGTTAAAATTGGTGATTGTTGAGTTTCTCTAAATTCCATGTAGTAATAATCTTCGGCTTCAACATAAGTTAATTTACCGTTTTCATCATCTACACCAACAATCCAGCTTAGAGTAGGACTACTCTTTAATACTTTAATCGTAATATCGATTCTATCACGAACAAATACATAGTTTTGATCTACTCTAACTTCCTCATTATCACGAATTTCATAACCAGCTTTTACATATACATATTTCTCAGAATCTGTCTTTGTATAAATACCATAATCATTCTTAGAAGCCTCAAGAATTGCTTCAACAATATAATCACCTTCAACTAGATTTGAAATAGTAAAGTGATCTGGATTAATTTTTAAATCATAAGACCAAGGTTCACTTGTATAATTCATTTCAATAGGTTGATTATTATTTGAAATTGATATATATCTTTGACTTATCTTGAAATATTTTTCAATAACTGTCTTTCCATAATTAGTTGATTCAGGAATAGTAATTTGAACCATATAATCTCCTGCATTTCTTACAGAAGTCATTGGATTACCTGTACCAGTCCAGTTACCACCATTCTTAACCGCATTTCTATACATAACAATATAGTTTAAGTCAGAAATAGAATCGGCAGGTTCTGGTGTAGTTATCCAATTTATAGCAGGTCTACCAGTTGTTAGACCATCATATACGATTCCATCATATTCCTTAAATAATGGATCAATATCAACATTAATATTTGAAATATCTCTAGCAAGTTTAGCTATCTTAATTCTAAATGAGCCATATGTATCTTCAAAATTATCTGCACAAGCTTTAAAGTAAACAAGATATGTACCAGTTGCTGTAACTTCATAATTATTTAATAAACAATTATCTCTTGTACTACCAAATGTAACTGTCACATTTTCGCTTGTTGGATTATTAAATACTAAATTAGAATATAGAGGATTATCTGAATATACTTGATGTGGTTGTCCATCATAAGCATATTCCATATCTTGAACAGTTACATCTATATCTGGATATTTAACTCTAATACCAAAGTTAATATTTAATTTATAATTTTGTCTATGAGATTTAATAACACCATTATCTATATAAGTTTCATCCCATAGTAATCTAAATATAGTATTACCTTCATTATCTACAATAAGAACAGCTTCACTTGGTTGTTGATCAGTAGATTCAATATCATAAACACTAGTTTGATAATATTTACGATCTAGAAGTTGTAAGCTTTCAATTCTTAATATTAAGTCATCATAACCTTTAAGGTTCTTTGCTTTATATGAACCTTTAATAATACTTTCATAGCTTTGAGAAGTTCCACCAGCACCAAGATACTTTACAATTGGAATTAAGTTATCATCAATCTTAACTTCACCAGTATCTGGTTTTGAACTTGAAAGTACTGAATTATTA
>JAEELC010000191.1 GCA_016288675.1 Acholeplasmatales bacterium
ATTAAAGGTGGTAAGATTAAGATAGGTTATAGTGCACCTTCTTATATTACACATTCTGTTAATCAATATGCATCTTTTGATGGAAGAAAAAATGGAGAACCTTTTATTGTTCATATTTCGTCAGACATAAACGGTTTACCATATACATCTTTATGTAATGTTGCTGGTCAACTTGATTACTCAAGTAATAAAATTAATGGTAATGTAATTGATTTTATTGTTAATCCTAGTTTCCTAGAATGTAATTATGATAAGTTTATTGATTTCTTAAAAATAAGTATTAGTAATAATTTATTTTATGAGATGCAAATGAATGTTGTAAGTAGTAAAATTTTAATAGCTGCTAAGAAAAATCCACAATTATATCCAAATTTAATTGTTAGAGTTTGGGGATTTAGTGCGTATTTTAATGATTTACCAGAATCTTATAAGGATGTTTTAATTTTAAGAGCCCAGGAGAGTGAAAAGGGATATGAGTAGTAAAGTTATCGTTTCTAATATCCAACGTTTTTCATTAACAGATGGAGATGGTATCCGAACTACAGTATTTCTTAAAGGTTGTAGTTTAAAATGTCCTTGGTGTGCAAATCCAGAAAATATAAATCATTCTATAGAAAAGTATCATGATGCTGATAATAATAAAGATGGTGTATTTGGACGTGAGATGACAATAGACGAAATATACAATGAAGTAGTAAAAGATAAAGTATACTATGATAATGGTGGTGTTACATTTTCGGGTGGTGAACCACTTCTATGGATTAATGAATACGAAGAATTATTAAAAAGATTAAAAGATGAGAATATTAACATATGTTTTGAAACTTCGTTATTTGTAAAAAAAGAATATATGGAATTAGCTTTAAAGTATGCTGATTCAATGATTGTAGATTTGAAAATATTAGACTTTGATTTAACTAAAAATGTATTAATGAATAATTTGAATCTCTATTTAGATAATATAGAAACATTATTTAATATTTTTGATTCAAGTAAGATTGTTATTAGAATTCCGGTTTCAAATGAATACGTAATAAGTAATAGTGATAAATATGTAGATTTTATAAAAAAATATACACCAAAGAGAGTGGAATTATTTAAACTTCATAATCTTGGTGAAAAGAAGTATTTATTACTTGGCTTAAAGATGAATAAATATGAAGAAGTTTCAGATTCTGATTTAGATGATTTTAAAAATAAACTAGAAAGCGTATGTGAAACTGCTGTATTAAAATTTTAGGAGGTTATTATGAAAAAAGAAGAAAAGAAAAAGTTAAGTATAATCGTTCCTTGTTACAAGGTTGAAAAATATTTGCCTAGATGTCTTGATTCACTAGTTAATCAAACATTAGATGGTGTTGAAGCTATTTGTATAAATGATGGTTCTCCAGACAATTGTCTTAAAATATTAAAAGATTATAAAAAGAAGTATGGTGACAAAATTGTTATTATAGATAAGAAAAATGAAGGTGTATGGAGAGGTAGAATGGACGGAATCAAAATAGCTAAAGGAGAATTTATTGGCTTTGTTGATAGTGATGATTATGTTGCTTTAGATTATGCCGAAAAGCTATATAAGGCTGCTAAGAAGGAAAAAGCTGATATTTCTTGTTGCGGATTTGATAGAATCGACATGGATACTGAAAAGCTTTATTCTAGAGAAATGACTAAGTTTAAACATAAGTCATTTAATATTCAAGAGAATCCAGGATTATTACTTGAGATTAATACAGCACCATGGAATAAAATATATAAAGCTGAATTATTAAAGAAAATGCATGATTTAGAAAATGTACCTAAAGTATTAGATGATATGATGTTCTTACAATTAATTTTTATTAATAGTAAAAAAATTACATTTATTAATGATTCATTAGTTTATTATATGGTTAGAAAAGATTCTATTATTAATACTGTTAAAAAAGAATTAATTCCAGGCGTATATGAAGCTATGAAAGAAGTTAGAAGTATTTATGAAAAAGAAAATAAAAAGATGCTTGATTATGTAGATGCTAATGCATTCCTACATTTAGGTATATCTTTTATGTATAGATTATCAGAAGATAAAAATATAGACTTTAATAAAGCTTTAGAAGATAATACTAAATTTTTAGATGATAACTTTAGTGGTTGGAGAAATAATAAATATATTAAACATTCTTATGTTAGAAAAAATAATGGTTCTAATAAAAAGTTATGGATAGTAAGATGGGTATATAAATTACATATGTTCAAATTATTTTTAAAGACTTATAAGTTTATGATTAATCATATTGGAGTAGATATTAAATGGTAAAAAAGAGTAGTAAAAAGGTAATTGCTGTTGTAGTTACTTATAATAGAAAAGAATTACTTAAAGAGTGTATTGATGCATTGAAAAAACAAAATTATAGAGATTGTAAAATATTAATTATTGATAATGCTTCTACAGATGGTACTTATGATAGTATTAAGTCTTTAATAGATGGAAAGAAGATATATTATAAAAATACTCATAAGAACCTTGGTGGAGCAGGTGGTTTTAATTTTGGAATTAAAGAAGCTGCTAAAATTGGATGCGATTATGTTTGGTTAATGGATGATGATAGTATTGTTCATAAAGATTCATTGGAAAAACTTTTAGAGTATGATGAAAAATTAAAAGGTGAATATGGATTTTTAGCAAGTAAAGTTATTTGGAAGGATAATAGTATTTGTAAAATGAATATTCCTAGAAAGTCATTATTTAAATCTAATGATGATTTTGAAAGTGATATGGTAAATATAATAACTAGTTCATTCGTATCCTTTTTTACAAAAATGAGTACAGTAAAAGAAGTTGGACTTCCAATTAGTGAGTTCTTTATTTGGACTGATGATTGGGAATATTCAAGAAGAATATCTAGAAAGTATCCATCATATTTAATTAATAAAAGTATAGTTACTCATAAGTGTAATAGCAATTTTGGATGTAATATAGTTTATGAAAAAGATGATAGATTAGCTAGATATAATTATGCCTTTAGAAATGAAGGATATTATTATAGAAGAGAAGGTATAAAAGGTGTTTTATACGTTATAATTAGACAATTCTATTATTTAATAACTATTACTTTTTCTAAGAGTGATAAGAAATTAAAAAGACTAGGTATTGTATTTAAAAATACATTTAAAGGTTTATGGTTTAATCCAAAGATTGAGTATTTAAAAAAGGAGAAATAATTATGAAACATTATGATTATATTATTGTTGGATCTGGTTTATTTGGTGCAACAGTTGCTAATAGATTAAAAAAAGAAGGTAAAGATGTACTTGTAATAGAAAAAAGAGATCATATTGCTGGTAATATTTATACCGAAGAAGTAGATGGTATTCAAGTTCATAAATATGGTGCTCATATATTTCATACTGATTATAAAGATGTATGGGACTATGTTAATTCATTTGTTGAATTTAATAGATATACTAATAGTCCTGTTGCTAGATATAAAGATGAAATATATAATATGCCATTTAATATGAATACTTTTTCTAAAATATGGAGTGATGTAGTTACACCAAGTGATGCATTAAGACACATCGAAGAGGAGAAAAAAGAAATAGTAGGTGAACCTAAAAATTTAGAAGAACAAGCTATTAGTTTAGTAGGTAGAACTATTTATGAAAAATTAGTTAAAGGATATACTGAGAAACAATGGAATAGAAAGTGTTCTGATTTACCAGCATTTATTATTAAAAGGTTACCTGTAAGATTAACTTATGATAATAATTATTTTAATGATAGATATCAAGGTATTCCAATTGGTGGATATACTAA
>JAEELC010000192.1 GCA_016288675.1 Acholeplasmatales bacterium
GGAGAGCGGACAATATTATCTGTTGAATATAATGTATCTAAATTAACTTTAGTATATTCTTTATTTTCTTTTAAAATATCTCTAAAGCGTTCAAAAGAAATTTGTACAAGCTTATCATCTACAAGTTCTAATATTGTATTTGTCTTTAATATATATGTAATAGATATCATATTCTTTCCTATTAATTTCAAATAATATCTATTTTGTAATAATTGCTTTTTAATTCTTTCTTCACCAACATTTTTAGTTTTAAGTTCTATATTTAAAACATTTTTATTAGATACTTTTATTAAATCAAATTCTTTATTTAATATTTCTAGATTATATGAATAATAAAAAGAATCAAAATAAGATGAGTCTAGATTAACATTTTCTATTAATCTCTTAATCCCTAATATTTCCTCATGTCTATATTGTTTATTCTTATTAAAAGAACACATATATGAAACATAACTTTTAGAAAGCTTTATATCATCAACTACACTAGTTAAATTACATAAATTAATTAAATTATTCATATAAATTCCCACCTTTTATTTTTATTATAACTCTAAAATAAAATAATTTAAATAAAGAAAAAAAGCTACAAATTGTAGCTTTAATCTAACGTGATTCTTTTAAAGACTTAGCCTTAACTCTGCATTCTTTGCATCTCTTTGGTTCAGTAAAGCCTTTAGATGTATAAAATTCTTGATCACGTGCTGTGAATGTGAATGTTTTTCCACAATCTTTGCATGAAATTTCTTTATCTTGCATTAATTTATCCTCCTTTATAATTTTTATTTGAGGATAAATTATTTTTTAAAAAAATGAATATAGCCTTAAACATCATTATTATACCATTATTTATAAACAAAAGATATACTAATAATGTTTTTCTATCAAATATATTTCCATACAATAACAAGCAAGTACAGAGCATGTATAAATAGATGCGAAAATAGGTGATATATACAAACAATTATTATTATATTTTGCTGTTGCAAATAATAAGATATAACATATTACATTAATTAATAAAAATAATATGTTTTTATAATTAGCTCTGCATATTCTAAATTGATGTATTACTATTCCTGTATAATGCAATAAGCCTAATATACTAAAAATTATAAATAAAGGTAATGAAGAATAATATATTTGACTATTATTTAGCACTAAATAACAGCTAAATGCCCCAAGAATTATTAATATAATAGATACTAATCTTTTTCTTAAGATATATCTATTATAATCTTCCACACCTTCGGCAGAATAATTATTTTTTAAAATAAGCAATAATTATAATTCATTGATTAAATAAAATAATGCACATAACATTGTATTAACAAATGTATGTCCATTATGTAGGGCCATACAAAAGCCTACTGCTGATATTAAGATTGAAATAAGTGGTACATATTTAAAAATAAAGAAGTTATCATGATAGTCATCAAATATTATATAGCATGTAAAGATAACATTTATAAATACCAATGTAAAATACAATATATCCGCTAATTTAATAATACTTTGTGCTTCTTTCTCTACTCCATATATACTGATAGAAATTCCTATAAGCATAAATATAAAGTTAAATAATAAGTACCATAAAAAATATAATTTCTTATGACTTTTCATATTAATTCACCATTTGAATTTATTATACAACCAAATAAAAACATTTTAAAGAAAAATGATATAATAAAAATGGTGATAATAATGAAAAATATTTTAATATTAGTAAATGATGGCTTTGAAGAGGTTGAAACAATTACTCCATATGATATGCTAAAGCGCGTTGGCTGTAATGTTGTATTAGGTTCCTTTAAAGGTGAAATTAAAGGTGCTCATAATTTAAACGTTAAAGCGGATTTAGTTATTAACTGGGATAACTATAAAAATTTTGATTATGTAATCCTTCCAGGTGGTCCAGAATATAAATTTAATAAAACAAGTGATTTATATAAAGAAATTATTAAATTTTATATATCTACTAAAGGACTTGCATGTATATGCGCTACACCTACAATCTTAGGAGAAATGGGATTATTAAAAGGTAAAGATTATACATGCTTTACTCCAATGAATAATAATTTTGGTGGTAATTTTACAAACGCTTCTTCCACAACATCAGGTAATCTTGTTACAGGTAGATCAGCCGGCTGTGCTCTAGACTTCTCATACAGTATTGTTAAATACTTATTTGGAGAAGAAAAAGTTAAAGAATTAAAAGAAGATATCATCTACTAAAAGAAAAACATCTGTGTTCATCACAGATGTTTTTTCATCTAGATTTCTAAGCTCTTAATAGCTTTCTTAGTCATCTTTACATATTTCTCTTCAAGATCGCTTTCAAGACTCATACGTTCAATAATTAACTTAACAATTTGGTCAAGTTCTGAACCTTCTGAATAATCAGCTTGAGTTAAGAAATCAGCACGACCATCAATTAAAAGGTCTGCTCCTTTAAAGATTTTTCCTTTTTGATATAAAGCGATAGCCTTACCACCACGTTCACTAACCATCTTCATGCATGGAACGTCTGTTAATCCATCACCCATATAAATCATATTCTTGAATTCAGCATGTCTATCATTAGGATCCATATGAGCGTTTAAATCAACGTCATTAGTAATATCAAATACACCCTTAGAAATTCTATGAATGTATTGAGTCTTAGTTGTATAGTTTACAGTATTAAGTGGAAAATCTGCCTCACCATTTTCATTATAATGGAATTCACAACCATAAACCTTCTTAAACTGTTTAGCAATTGAAGTACCTTCAATAATTTCGCAAGTACCGCTTGATAATACATAGTGTTCAACAGTTACACCTAAAGATTCACCAAATTTGTTAATTCTTTCAAACCAAGTTTCAACACCTTTGTATAATTTCATGTGAGTTGCACAATTATTTAAATATTCTCTTGTTAATTTGATATTCTTTTTCTTACATTCAGTAAGCATTACATACATATAAGATAAAATACGTTCCATATGATATGTTTCAGCTAAATCATTAGCTTTACCCCAGAATTCAGCAGGAGTTAAACCAAGATTTGGAATAAAATCATATTCTTGCATATCTCTATCACATAATGTTTTATCAAAGTCATACATTAAACAAACTACAGGCTTTTTCTTCATATTACTCTTTGTTCCTTTCATTTTCATCGCTTTCAAGAATTGCTAAGAATGCCTCTGGTGGTACTTCTACACTACCAATAGCTTTCATACGCTTCTTACCAGCTTTTTGTTTTTCAAGTAATTTCTTCTTTCTTGAGATATCTCCACCGTAACATTTAGCAAGAACATCTTTACGAACAGCTTTAATATCACTTCTAGCAATTACTTTATGATTAATTACAGCTTGCACTGGAATTTCAAATTGATGACGTGGAATTAATGTTTTAAGTTTCTCAACTATTTCTTTACCACGCTCATAAGCAAAATCTTTATGAACAATAGTAGATAAAGCGTCTACTATATCTTTATTAAGCATAATATCCATTTTAACTAGTTTAGATTCTTTATAATCACCAATCTCATAATCTAGTGATGCATAACCACGAGTTTGGCTCTTTAGCTTA
>JAEELC010000193.1 GCA_016288675.1 Acholeplasmatales bacterium
ATTTTGATATCTACATTTATATTCCAAAGCTATGATGCGATATATGTAGATATTTTTGTTGGTATAGTTTCTCTTATTGTAATTGGATTTGAAATATGGACACAAATTTCTAGAAAGAAATTTAATTATTATATTTTCATTCCGATTATATTAACGATTATTACATTTGTTTTAATAGGCATTAACAGTATTGATTTGTATTATTTTGAAAAAATATATAAGCTATGTTTTATTTTTGGTATTTATATGTACATATTTGTACTTATTGAAAAGCTTGTTGATAATAAAAAAGCTAATAATATTGTTAAAAATGAAACAAGCATAGAAAATAATAATGTTGTTAAGAAAAAAATTAAAAATATAGAAGAATAAAAAGAAGGATTCATATGAATCCTTCTTTATTGTTTTAGAATTGATCTATTTCTTTTTTTAATTCAGAAATAATATCTTCCTCTTTAATTTTTCTAACGATTTGACCTTTCTTAAATAGAAGAGCTTCTCCTATACCACCTGCAACACCTAAGTCTGCTTCACGAGCCTCACCAGGACCGTTAACTGCACACCCCATAACTGCTACATGAATATCTTTATTTACAGTATATAAGTAATTTTCAATTTCTTTAGCAATTGGAATCATATTATATTGTGTTCTTCCACAAGTAGGGCAGCTTGTAAAATATGGTACATTTTTAATTAAATTAAGATTGTTTAGAATTTCTTTAGCAGCTCTAATTTCCATAATTGGTTCATCAGTTAAAGAAATACGAATAGTATTACCAATTCCAAGACTTAGGATTTGGTCCATCCCCATAGCTGATTTAATTAATCCACTAAATGAAGTACCAGCTTCTGTAATACCTACATGAAGAGGGTAAGGGAAAGTAGAAGCGGCAAGCTCATATACTTCTTTACTTAATTTAATATTGCTAGCCTTTAATGAAATAACTATATCATGGAAGTCTAAATCTTCTAAAATCTTAACATGGTTCATTGCAGCATCAACCATTGATTTAGCATTAAGTTCAGTACCTTTTGGTAGAGAACCTCCATTAACACCTATACGAATAGGGATGTTATGTTCTTTTGCTAATTGTACTATTTCTTTAATTTTATTAACATCTCTAATATTACCTGGGTTTAAACGAATTGCATTTACACCCTGCTTAATTGCTTCAATTGCATAATCAGGATTGAAATGAATATCAGCGACTAAAGGAATATGAATTTGCTTAACGATTGATCCAATTGCTTTACAATCAGTCATATCTAGACAAGCAACTCTAATTATTTCACAACCTGCTTTTTCAAGCTCTAAAATTTGTTTAACAGTTGCATCAATATCCTTAGTAGGGGTATTGCACATTGATTGAATATAAACGTGAGAATTACCACCTAAAGTTAGGTTTCCGACCTTTACAGGTCTTGTTTCAGTTCTTAAATACATTTTTATCACCGTAGTAATTATAATACTAATGTAAAAAAAATACAAAAGGTATTGAATAAAAGCAAAAATGTTGTATAATAATTTTGGCTAAAATGACTTGAAACGTTATATATAGTTTGATATAATATTTAAGCATAACTCACACATGAGTAGTCTGGAGGGATAAAGATGCGTGATTTAGTAACATTAGTTTGTACAGAATGTGGTAACGAAAACTACCATACTGACAAGAATAAGAAACTTAATCCTGAAAGAATTGAGTTCAAAAAGTATTGTCCTTTCTGCAGAAAGCAAACATTACACAGAGAAAAGAAGTAAAGCTTGGCTATCAAGCTTTTTTTCTTTTTTAGAGTCGTTTGGCTCTTTTTTTATTATATGGTATAATTTGTTTGGTGGTAATATGAAGTGTTTTACAATTGGAAACTATTATGAAAATACATATTTAATAAATAATGGTGCTGATGCTATATTAGTTGATCCAGGTGAAAAATTATATACTATATTAGATGAGCTTAAACTTTTTAATATTAAAGCTATTCTTTTAACTCATGGTCATATTGATCATATTGATGGTATTAAGCATTATTTAGATGTTCCTATATATTTATCATCTGAAGAGTTGGAAGTTCTTGAAAGTGATGATTATACATTATATTCAACATATAATCTTAATCGTCCCTTTGATACAAATAAATTAGATTTTCATTTTTTATCGGATAATGATTCATTTAACATTGCTGGTTTAAATATTAAAATGATTTTTACTCCAGGACATACTAAAGGAAGTTGTTGTTATTTGATTAATGAAAAGCTTCTTATGAGTGGGGACACTTTATTTCAAGTAGGAATTGGCAGAACTGATCTTCCTACTGGTGATATGAATAAAATGCTAGAATCTCTTGATAAGCTAAAAAAATTGCCAGATGATACTATAGTTTATCCTGGACATGGTGTAGAAACTACAATAGGATTTGAAAAAGTTTATAATCCATATTTTAAATAAAAGCCTTAATTGGCTTTTTTTAAATTATTAAAAAGTATTTGGCACTAGATTGTTGACAGTGCTAAAAAATTCAACTATAATATATTTGCACTTTGGTATAAGAAGTGCTAAAAGAGGTGGTAATGTGCTAACAAATAGACAAAAGCTTATTTTAAAAGCGATTGTTGAAGAATACATTAAATCTAATGAACCTGTAGGAAGTAAGGTATTAACCCAAAAACCATACCTTGATTTCTCAAGTGCTACATTACGTTATGATATGCAGCATCTAGAAGAAACAGGTTATCTAGAAAAAACACATACCTCTTCAGGACGTATCCCTAGTGAAATGGGATATAAGTTTTATGTAGAAAACCTAATCACTCGTGATGAAGTTACTGCTCAAGTGTTTCCAATAATTGATGCAGTAATTGCTACTGAAAAAGATAAGGATGAAAAGATTAAAGAAGTAGTTGATTTAATTAGTCAATATACTGGTTATATGGCAGCTGTTCTTGGATCTAGTGCTAATTATCAAACAGTAAAGAAAATGGAAGTCGTTCCTCTAACTGATAGAGAATGTGTTCTATTAATTGTTACAAGTGGTGGTAAAGTTCAATCTCAATCAATTACAATTCCTGAAGGTTTCAGAATGGAAGAATTATTAAGGCTTATTGATATGTTTGATAATGCTATGTATGACAAATCTATTCTTGAAATTACAGATGTATTAAGTCGTGAGGCTAAGAAGCCTAGAATCAGACAAATTGTTGATTTTAAAGATGATTTGCTTAACTTCTTAATTAAAGGATTTGCAAGATTTTCTAACTCAGAATTTTACCAAGCAGGTTTAACTAAGATATTCAATCAACCAGAATTTGCAGATCATGAATCTATGAGCAAAATTGTTAAGATGATTGATGATGAGTCTGTGCGTAACCTATTAAAGAGCTGCGGTGGTGGATTATCTGTTCATATTGGTACTGATAATATTGATGACAATTTGAAGAATTGTTCAATTGTTACTATGCCTTATTCAATGAATTTAAATGAATATGGTATTCTTTGTATTGTTGGTCCTATTAGAATGAACTATAGTTCAGTTTTCCCTCTAATTGAATATGCCGCTTCTAGTATAGGTAAATTA
>JAEELC010000025.1 GCA_016288675.1 Acholeplasmatales bacterium
AAGGTGTTGAAGGCCGTGTTGCTTACACAGGTTCATTAGAAGATGTTATCTTCCAGCTTATCGGTGGTATCCGTTCTGGTATGGGTTACTGTGGTTGCCCTACTATTCCAGAACTTCAGGAGCGCGGTAAATTCGTTAAGATTTCAGCTGCTTCATTAAAGGAATCTCATCCACATGATATTCACATCACAAAGGAAGCTCCAAACTATTCTGTTGAAGCTTAATCTTAGAGAAAGAGATAGCCAACCTCACAACGAGGTTGGCTATTTTTATGTTTAGTAATTAATAATCTTTTCGTATCTAACACGTCATTTTTAAAGCGCCTCGACATGTGCCGAGGCGCTTTTATCCGTAACAATTTCTAACTATTAAAATTATCTCTTTTTAGTTGCCTTCTTAGCTGGTGCGGCAGGTGCTGGTGTGGCCTCTGGGCCTGCTGCTGGAGCTGAAGCAATTACACGTCCCTGATCATCAGTCTGGAAAAGTGTTGTGCCAACCTGAATTGCCTGGTTAACAACAAGCTTTCCATCTGCTCCGAAGAGGTAATCTGCTCCACCAATCTTAACTGCCTGGTTAGCGATAAGCTTTCCGTCTGCTCCTGCATAATAAACTCCGTTAGGTGTCTGAACTAAACCTGTAGCCATTACACCATCTGTACCGAAGAAGTATGATGCATCACCTACAGTCTGTAAGCCTGTAAGCATCTTTCCATCTGCTCCGAAGTTGTATGTTGCACCATTAACGTTTACAACACCAACCTGCATCTGGCCTGCTTCGTTGAAGTAGTATGTTGCTCCATCGATAGCCTGTAAACCTGTAACTCTGTGAGCATCCTTAGCATCTAAGTAGTATGTACCAGTTGCATCATTCCACCAACCTCTGTACATCTTACCACCATCGTTTGGATTGAACATGTATGTTAAGCCTTCAATGTCAACCCAACCTACCTGCTGGTAACCCTGCTCGTTGAAGAAGTACATATCCTTGTCGATTACAGAAAGGCCAACTAACATGTGACCATCTGTTGTATCTAAGTAACGTGTTCCTACAGCTGGATCTGTCCACCAACCTGTGTAAAGCTTACCGTTATCAGCTGGATTAAAGAGGAATGTAGAACCATTAAGCTCTAACCAACCTGTCTGAAGCTGTGCTGCCTCATTGAAGTAGTAAATACCATTATCGATTGTTGTGAGACCAACTGCTGCAGCTGCTGTTGCAGGCTGGAAGTAGTATGAACCAGTCTCATCTGTAAACCATCCGTATGTAACGATACCTGTTGCTGGGTCTGTGTGGTACTTAAGACCTGCTGCGTCAACCCAACCAAACTGACGACGATAGTTATTGAAGAAGTATACATTACCTGCACCTAAGTCAAGAAGACCTACCTGAGGAATGAATGCTGTGTAATCCTTTGCTGCAATATTCATATCAACTCTTCCGCTGATACCAGGAACTGAACCGCTAGAAGAATTCTGCCAAATAGCCCAACCTGCAATATCATTGTGATCTGAATACTGTGCTATCCACTTATCATAAGCAAGTGCTGATGTGAAGTGTGACTTATAGAAATTTGTGTATGTGTAAAGAATTGGTGTGTATCCAGCAGCTGAAATTGTGCTGCAGAATGCATTTGCCATTGCTGTACATGTGTTGGCATCTAAGCCCTTCTGAATGCTGTCCTCAATATCGAATGCTACTGGGAAGTTAATATTATATGGCTCAATCCACTGTAATACTAACTGTGCTTCCTGAGCTGCTGCCTCAACTGATGTTGCATATGAGTAGATATATACACCAGTACGAACTCCAGCTGCCTGTGCGCCCTGAACGTTAGCTGCGAAATATGGATCTACTCCACTCTTTGTACTACCTACCTTTATGAATGCATAAGAAATACCAGACTGTGCAACTGCACCCCAATTGATACCTCCCTGATATTTTGAAACGTCGATACCCTGTGCACCAGCTGCATCAGCAGTAATTGGTGTTGCAAATGTCATGCAAACAGCCAATGCAAATGCTGCAATCGACTTAAAAATCTTTGAAGCTTTAAACTTTTTCACTTCATATACCTCCTAAATTTTCCTAAATGATATACTATCATAAAATTGCTTTATTTATCCATAAAAAAAGGCTTAATTTTAATCTTTTTAAATCTGATGTCTGACAACCTTATATTCATCCCCATCAACGAAATATGGGCATTCTTTATAATGTCCTGAAACCAAACGGACATAGTCATCTTCGTCCATATCCATCTCGCAATAATACTGCTCATCTTCCTCGTCCCAGACGAAATTATTGCAGTATTCACATGCGGTACTTTTCTGCTTTTTTACATTAGCCATCGTATAATTCCTCCAACCAGGACAGCAAAAAGAATCGTTCCAAGCATAATTGCATATTGGAACTGTTCGTGAGCCTTGCCCCATTTTGAATTAACTATTGCCATGTATAGCGTAAGTCCTGAAAGAATTGCTATAACATTGATAATCATGTTTGATGTACTCATTTATGCTGCAACTCCTATGTAAGCACCAAGTCCTAATGTACTTAAAACTCCGATGATAATTCCTGCCAATGCAACACCGCATACTACTGCAAGAATTGATGATTTGAAATCCATATCTAGAATAGATGCTGCAAGTGTACCTGTCCAAGCACCTGTTCCTGGAAGTGGAATTCCTACGAAAAGCATAAGAGCTACAAATAAACCTCTTCCTGCTTTTTCCTGAAGCTTCTGTCCGCCCTTTTCGCCTTTTTCCAAGCAGAAAGTAAAGAAACCACCAATTACTGGCTTATCCTTACCCCACTCTAAAACCTTGCGGGCAAAGAAATAAATAATTGGAACTGGAATCATATTTCCAATTGCAATAATGATGTATGCTGCCAAAAGATTGAAGCTTGGGTCTGCTGCCTTATAAACATAGGCCATTGGA
>JAEELC010000026.1 GCA_016288675.1 Acholeplasmatales bacterium
AAGAATTAAATATAAAATCTTTAGGCAATGAAATTTTTATCATAATTTGTAATACAAATAATGAACCTATTTTAGCTGGTAGGCTTGATATGGTTTATTTACGTGATAATTTAATTGGTATTATGGATTTTAAGCGTACTGTAGAATTATATAAAGATAATGTTACATTACAATTAAATCTATATGCTTATGGATTTAAAGAAACTTACGGTATAGACATAAATGAACTTGCTGTCATGAGACTTCGTGACAACTTTAAAGAATTTGTTCAAATTGAACAAAATAAAGATATAGCTGAAACGGCAATTTTAGCTTATTTATAGGAGTTTTTATGAAATTAAGAGAATTATTAGAAAATTATAAATTAGAACAATTACAAGAAACAGTATCATACTTAGGTTTGATTACTAAAGATAATCAAACTAAAGAAGAATATATTGATTTAATTAGTTTTTATTTATTAAATGAAAATAACTTTAGACGTTTATTATATATTTTACCAGAAGAAAGCTATCAAAAAGTTATTGATGGTAGTGTTTCAAAGGTTAAATCTGATGATATTAAATTATTTTCAACTTTAAGAATTTATTCTATGGGATTTGTGTACAATGATGAACTTATTATCCCAAGCGAATATAAAGCATTATTTGAAAAGTTTAATACTAAAGAAGAAAGAGAATATAGAGAAAAAGAACAATATTTATATGCATGTGTAAACTTTGCAAATGTATTCTATTGTGTATATCCATTTGAAGCTTTAAAGAAGCTTATAAATATAAACACTCGCCTTCATTATTCTAATAATGAAATTAAAGAACGTGTTGAAGATTTACCTGAAGCTGTTGGTTTAACTTATGTTAAGAATATTGATGCATATGTTAATATGCATAATGATTATGATCTTGAAGATTTGTTAAAAACTCAAGGTAATGTACCATTCTTTTTACCAACATATAAACAAATTATAGAATTTTTTGAAAGCGGTATGTTAAATAGTCCTGAATATGATACATTTATGACATATTCTAAATATTTTAATGATGGTATCGGTGACGAAGCTCGTATTCTTACTTTTAACGCTCTTGCGACTATTAAAGATGCAAATGATGATTTATTTGAATCTATTTTTGATAGATCTAAATTTGAAAATATAACTAAAGAAAATGAAGTTAAGCATAATTTTGCATCATTAATTCGTAATACAAAAAATGTTTGGCATAGAGGATTTTCTAAACAAGAAATGTTTGCTAGAACAATATACTAATATTTAATTTGTAAGTGGTGATATTTTGGAAAACTTTTTAGGGTTAACAACACTTGAGGTTAACAAGCGTATTAAAGATGGTAAATATAATAAAGAAATAAAAAATCAAAGTAGAACTATTGGTCAAATTATTTTGACCAATGTTGTCACTTTTTTTAATTTTGTCTTTATTGTGCTTGCTGCTCTTTTAATTATTGTTAAGGCTTATAAAAGTTTGACATTTTTACCACTTATTTTTATTAATACCCTAATTGGTATTATACAAGAAATTAAATCTAAGATTGCAATTGATAAATTACGCTTACTAAATACTCAAACAGCAGAAGTTTATAGAGATAATTCTGTTGTCAAAATTAATGTTAATCAAATTGTACTTGATGATATTATTAAATTTAATGCTGGTGATCAAATTTGCTGTGACGCTGTTGTGTTAGATGGAGAAGCCAATCTAAATGAAGCTTTGTTAAGTGGAGAAAGTGATGAAATTAAAAAAACAGTTAATTCTACACTTTTATCAGGATCGTTTGTTGTGTCTGGTTCTGTAATTGCTAGGGTTGTTGCTGTTGGTAAGGATTCTTATATTAACAAATTAGCTTTAGAAGCTAAAAAAGTTAATGATCATGAAACAAGTGAAATTATTCAATCCTTAAATAAGATTTTAAAATTCATTGGTATTCTTATTATTCCCCTTGCAGTAGCCTTGTTCTGTGAACAATATTTTATAGCTTCATTACCTATAGATAAAGCTATTACACAAATGGTTGGTTCTGTCTTAATGATGATTCCAGAAGGTTTGTTTTTACTTGCAAGTGTTTCTCTTGCTATTTCTGCTTATCGCTTGGCTAAGAAAAATGTATTATTACATAATATGAAAAGTATAGAAGCCTTGGCAAGAGTAAATGTTTTATGCATTGATAAAACAGGTACTATTACAAGTTCTAATTTGACTGTTAATGATTTTATTCCTCTTGATAAAAGTTCAAAAGAAGAATTATTTAATAAAATATCTATGTTTGTAAGTGCTCAAAATAATGATAATGCTACTATGATTTCTTTAAAGAATTACTTTAAAGAAATTAATAGTGATTATATTAATATATCTTCATTTTCAAGTAAATATAAATATAGTGCTGTTAATTACAAAGATATTACTTATGTACTTGGAGCTCCTGATTTATTACTTAAAAATGATTTAGACAAATATAATAATTATATCTTAAAATATTCAAAAGAAGGATATAGAGTATTATTATTTGGTACTTCTGATAAATCATTAAATGGTGAAGAAATTAATTTGAAAATTAATCCTATAGGATTAATTATTATGTCTAATGAAATAAGAGATAATGCTGTTCAAACTTTTAGTTATTTTAAGAGCCAAAATGTTGATATTAAAGTTATTTCTGGAGATGCAGCATTAACTGTATCAAATGTTGCTAAAAGAGCAGGAATTAGTGACGCTGATAATTTTATTGATTGCTCTAATATTAGTGATGAAGATATTAAAGAAGCAGCTTTAAAATATAATGTTTTTGGAAGAGTTGATCCTGAAACAAAGAGAAAAATTATCATTGCTTTAAAAGAAAACGGTAATAAAGTTGCAATGACAGGAGATGGAGTAAATGACGTACTTGCTTTAAAAGAGGCCGATTGTTCTATTGCTCTAGCTTCTGGTAGTGATGCAGCTATTGCCTCAAGTCAAGTTGTTCTGCTTGATAATGATTTTTCAAAATTACCTCAAATTGTATTTGAGGGAAGAAGAGTAGTAAATAACTTAGAGAGAAGTGGAGCTTTATTCTTAAGTAAGAACGTTTTTGCATTTGTTTTTGCAATTATTTGTATAATTAGTTTATCTTCATTTCCAATTTTACCTAATCAAGCAAGCTTAATTAATATGTTTACAATAGGTGCTCCTGCTTTCTTATTAAGCCAGGTTCCTAACAAAAATCGTATTAAAGGTAATTTTATAACTACGATTTTAAAAATTGCAATTCCGGCGGGATTTACAGATGCTGTAATGGTTGGTACTATGGTAATTATAGGAAATAGTATAGATTTAAGCTTAGAAGAAATTTCAACATGTTCTACTATGATAATGGCAATTATAGGTATTCTTGTTGTAATAAATGTAAGTAGACCTTATACTAAATATAAAGCCATTGTTAGTATTACATGCTTAGGTGGACTTGTTGCTAATATTGTATTAGCATTAATCATTCCTATTTTAAGAAAATATTATGATTTTGTTTCTTTAAGTGAAAGTACTTATTTGATATATACAATTTTATGTATCGTTAGTATAATAATGTATCGATTATTAGTTTATTTATTCAATAAAATTGAAAAGAAAAACAAAATACTTGAGAATATGTTTTAGGAGATAATATGAACTACTTATTTTTTGATATAGAATGTAGTGTTGTCAAACAAGGAGATTCTTCAATTTGCTCGTTTGGATACTGCTTATGCGATGAACAACTTAATATTATTGAAAAAGAAGATTTTTTAATGAAGCCATATTTAGGTTATTCAAATTCTATTTTAGAAACTGTTATTTCATATTCTAAAGAAACTTTAGAAAGACAGCATGAATTTCCTTTCTATTATCAAAAAATAAAAAATTTATTAGAAAATCCTAATAATATTGTAATAGGTCAATCTACTCATTATGATGCTACATATTTATCTCGTGAATGCAATCATTATAATTTAGATAATTTTGAATGTGTTTATTATGATGTTGCAGATATATTCTTAAATTTATTTAATAATGATAATTATAAAAGCCTTAAAGATGAAGGCTTAGCCTTGAATGCAAAATCAATTCAAAGTGAACTTCATTCTTCACTTGAAGATGCATTACTTACTCGTTGTGTTTTTAAAGAATTATCTCTTGAGTTTAATATTGGTTATAAACAAATGCTATTAAATTCTAAAACTATTGGTTTAATGGGTGAAGAAAACCATTTTTTTGATGATTTTAGAATCTTATCTAATAATATGAGTAAAGGTAGTACTAATAAGAAACTATTTATTGGATATAATAAAAGAATTAAAGCGAATGTTAAACCTGATGCTAAGCTTAGAGGAAAAATAGTTGTTATGTCTCAAAATTATGAGAAAACTCATTTTAGAGAAATGATTTATATTTCTTATCGTATTAAAGAAGAGGGTGGAAGATATTCTATCGATTCTAAATTTGGAAATTATTTTGTATCCTCACCTTTAATTGATCAAGATGGTAATAAGATTTTTGACCCAAGAATGCTTAATAGAAAAAAGAACTCTAAACTTATTGATATTAAGGAATTTCTTCATATCATTAATTTTAATGATGAGGAATGTATGAAATTTTATCAATATGTTTTAGACAATAATATATTGCTCACAAAGGATGAAAGAAATCTAAAAAAGAGATTATTTTTAAAAGAAAGAGCTAGAATTTTAAAAAACTAGGAAAATTGTCGTCTAGTTTTTTATTTTTAAGTCTAAAAAAATCGGTTATTGTCGAATTGAATGAGTGCGCAAAAAAAAGTTATAATTGTAAACGATTTCTAGTCAAAAACTATTTATTTTACAAAATAGAAAGCATATAATTGTCTTGTGCTAAGAAACTATAAAAGCACAAGAAACAAATAAAAGTATAGGAGATACACATGAAACAAAATTTAATAAAAAAAGTAGCCACTGTTGCTACAGTTGCAGTTGCAGGAGTTGGATTAGCATCTTGCGGAGGAGAGAATGAAAAGGAGACAATCAACATCCAATTCGTTCCTAGCCGTGATGCTGGAGAACTTGCAACATTAGCAAGAAATCTTGAACCAGTTCTAGAGAAATATGCTCCAGAATATAAGTTCAGTATTACAACAGGTACAAGCTATGCCGCAACAACAGAAGCTATGCTTTCTGACCAAGTTGACGTAGGCTTTTTAACTGCCTCAGGTTATGCTGAAGCTACTTTAAAAAACCCAGGTAAGATTGAAGTTGCATTAACTTCAGTAAGAAAGGGATATCAAGTCCAAGTTGATTACGAAGGTGAAGATAAGCAAAGAGCCGCTATGAATGGTGAAGTTGCTGGATATGAATACCTTGGTCAACAATCTACAGAGGACGTAAATTACTACACTTCTATGTTAGTTGTAAGTAATAAATATTATGTAGATAAGAATGGTGATGGTAAGATTGATGTTAAGGATTTAGCTGGTCTTACAATCGGTAGACAAGGTCCTACTTCAGGTGCTGGTTACCTAAGACCTTTAAAGTATCTTAATGACAATGGAATGGAAATGGTTGATACATTAGATTCATCTAAGACTAACCAAATTAAAGGACAACAATTCGCAGGTTATGATGCTGCTTTAGCCGCAATGACTCAAGGTGACATCGCTGGTTTCTGGGAATTTACAGATGTTCGTTATGCAAACGGTTATAATAAGTCTTCATCTGAATGGTATCAAAAGAAAGAAATCTTCACAAATTCTAAGGTTATTGCTATTACTGATGGTATTTACAATGATACTATCTCATATAGATCTAATTTAGATGATGCAAAGAAAGAAGCTATTAAGACTGCTTTCCAAAAGGCAGTAATTGATGGTGCTGATCTTGACAAGAATAGCGAAGAATATAAGTCAAGTGGTGCTTACTTACTATATGAAGTATATTCACACACTGGATATACTGTAGCTAAGGATTCTGACTTTGATGGTGAAAGATCTTTCTACGAATATTGTGTTGAAAAAAATCTAATTAAGTAATAAACGCACAATTCTAAAGGAGATTAAGGTATAAACTTAATCTCCTATTTTTTTGAAAGGAAACTAAAATCATGATTAAATTTGAACATGTTAACAAAATCTATCCAAATGGATTTCAAGGATTAACTGATGTTAATCTTACTATTAATGACGGGGACTTTGTATGTATTATCGGTTTATCTGGTGCAGGTAAGTCTACATTAATTCGTACAATTAACAAAATGCACACTATTGAAGGTGGTACATTAACAGTTAATGATGTTGATATGGGAACAGTAAAAGGAAAAGAACTTAGAGAAGTTAGAAAGCATATTGGTATGATTTTCCAATCATTTAATCTTGTAAAGCGTTCTTCAGTATTTAAGAATGTTTTATCAGGACGTGTTGGATACCATACTACATGGGGTACTATTTTTAGCCATTACTCTAAGGAAGAGAAGCAATTAGCTTTAAGATCTCTTGATAAGCTTGGTATTCTTGATAAAGCATTTGTTCGTGCTGACCAATTATCTGGAGGTCAACAACAACGTGTTGCTTTAGCTCGTGCATTAACACAAGAGCCAAATATTATTTTAGCTGATGAACCTGTTGCTTCACTTGACCCAGTAACTACTGTTGAAGTTATGAATGATTTTAAGAGAATAAATCAAGAACTAGGTATTACTATTGTTGCAAACATGCACCATGTAGACTTATCTTTAAAATATGCGACTCGTATTTTAGGTGTTAAGGCTGGTCGTGTTGTATTTGATGGTAAGCCAGAAGATGTTAATGATGAAGTATTAACAGAAATTTATGGACGCTTACCTGGTAAGAACGAAAATCTTGGAAATATCGAGGAGTAGTATATGAATAACGAAACTCAAAATGACAAAGTTACTTTTAAACAAAAAGTTTCAAATTTTTGGAATAAACTAACTATAAAGGATGTGTCATTTACTACTGAGGATGGCACTTTAAAAACTATTAAAAAGAAACGTAGTATGGTTATTCCAGGTTTAATATTATTTATTATTTTCTTTATGCTTTGTTTTAGCTTTGTCGCTACAAAGCGTAAACTTAAATGGGATCAATTTGGTATTCTATTTAGTCAGTTATTTGTTCCTTCAAAGTGGAGTTTAAAGACTCATGAGGGTTATAAGGATTTCGTATTTAATACAGCTATTCCACGTATTTGGGATACTGTACAAATGGTATATATTGCTACTATTTTAGGAGTTTTATTATCTGTACCTTTGTATATTTTAAGTGCTTCTAATGTTGTAGAGAAGAAGAGAATATTTATTCCAGTAAGAATTATTGTTAATTTCTTCAGAACTATTCCTACATTCGTACTTGCAATTATTGGTACTGTATTCTTTGGATTTAGTGATACAGCAGGTATATTTGCAATGAGCTTATTTACAGCTGGTGTTATGTATAAATTAATGTATGAATATATTGAAACAGTAGATATGGGACCCTTTGAAGCTTCAGTTTCATCTGGTGCTAATAGACTTAAAGGTTATTCAATTGCTATTCATCCACAAATTATGCCAATGTTTGTTTCAAATATAATTTATATTTTTGAAATAAATATTCGTGCTTCAGTTGTATTAGGATTCGTTGGTGCTGGTGGTATTGGTCAATTATTATCAAATGCACTTGAAAGTAGCCAATATGATAAGGTGGGAGCTATTCTTATTCCATTATTTATTGTAGTATTCGTATTACAAGTAATATCAAGTATGCTAAGAAGGAGATCTAACTAATATGAAGTACATTGATTATACAGATTATCTTAAACTTCCTTTTTATAAAAAGCCTTTCTATAAGACTATTCCACACTATGGTAGTGTAGAAGATGCTTATACTAAAAGACCTAAAAAGTGGATTTACAATTTAGTGTTTACTTTAATTGTTGTTGCATTTCTTATTTGGTTTTCGCTTGACTTAAATTTCTTTGACTCTCTAGGACATGCTAACTGGGCAAAGTTTAATAATATGATTAAGGGAATTTTTCATCCAAACTGGAAATATTTCTTTGGTCAAGGACATTTTAAATTTAAAGATAGTGTAATTTATCAAGTTGTAGAAACATTTGCTATTGCATTTGTTGGTACAACAATTGCCTCAATTTTATCACTTCCATTTGGTTTCCTTGCAAGCCATAAGATGGTTGGTAAATGGGCTTTAATTTCAGAAACAATTTTAATTGTAATACGTACATTCCCTGAAATCTTATTAGGTTATATTATGCTTAAGGTTACAGGATTTGGTGCTGCTGCAGGTGTAATGGTATTATCTGTTCACTCTATTGGTATGATTGGTAAGATGTATGCTGAACAATTAGATTTAGTATCAAATGATCCTCTTGAAGCTTTAGAGGCATGTGGTGCTGGATTTGCAACTAAGGTTAAACTTGGTGTTATTCCTCAAGTTAAACCTAATTTCTTATCAGTTATTCTATATCGTTTTGATTTAAATATTCGTACAGCTTCATTACTAGGTTTAGTTGGTGCTGGTGGTGTAGGTTATCCTATTTCTACATATGGTCAAAATGAACATTGGAATGAATTATCAGCTGTATTACTTGGTGTAATTATTCTTGTTATTGCTGTTGATCTTGTTTCATCTAAATTAAGAAAGAAATTAATCTAATGAATAAATTAATTATTTTAGCAGGTCTTCCTGGTACAGGAAAATCATATTACGAAAAAAATTATATTAAAGAAAAGCATATCACAATATCAAGTGATGAAACTCGTATTAAAATTACTGGCTCATATGATAAGATGTGCCCTGATATGAGTGTTGTTTATAATAAAATGATTGAAGATACAAATGCCTTATTTCTTGAAGGAAATAAGACAATTGTACTTGATTCAACTTTTTTAGATGAAAAACGTAGAACATATTTCTTAGATAATATTAAAAATGCTGATTATATTGAATTAGTTTTACTTAAAGTATCTTTAGATACAGTTTTAGAACGTAACCATAAGAGAATTAAATCAAAATGGGTTCCTGAAGATGTTATTAGAGAAATGGCTACTCGTTTTAAACGCCCTTGCGGAGAAGAAAAAAAACGTTATAATGAAATTAAAGAAATAAATTTTGAGTAGGTGAGGCTATGAAAGAATTAAAATTTTTAGGAGTTGGTTCTGCATTCAACTTAAAAGATGATAATAATAGTGCATATTATATTACTGATGACACATTTATTCTTCTTGATTGTGGAGATAGAATTGCTCGTAAAATTATTAACTATAATTTATTACAAGATGTTAAGAATGTTTTAATTCTAATAACTCATTTACATGCTGATCATATTTCTAGTTTAGAAACTTTAATAGATTATATTTATTTGTTGCGTAAAGATATCAACTGCAAGATTATTTATCCAGCAAAACAAGATTTAGAAACTATTTTAAATCTTGAAGCTACATATGAATTTGAAATACTTGATGATAAGAATATTAATGAATTTAATATTCGTGTTGAAGCTCTAGATGCTACACATATTCCAAATTCTTATTCATATTTAGTTTATACAAAAGATTTTAATTTCTATTACTCTGGTGATACTAATAAATTTAATTTTAAAGCATTAGATGAATTAAAGAATAATAAGATAGATATGATTTATCATGAAGTAAGTTATCCTAATATTCCTGTTCATACATCTTTAGATGATTTATGTGATGCAATTCCTTATGAATATAGAAATAAAGTAACTCTTATGCATTTTTCTGATGATAAGCTTAAAGAAGCTTCAAAAGAAAAAGGCTTTAATATAGCTTTAGAAGAACAATTCAAATAGAAGACTGTAAGGTCTTCTTTTTTTCTATAAAAAGTTTATTTAACTGTTAACTTTTAATAATTTATTATCTTTTGTATAATATTAATAGGGTGATAACATGTTTAATAAATTAGTAATAATTGAAAAAGTTAATATGTTAGATAACGAAATTGATAAATTAAATAAATATGCTAATGAAGTTATCTATTATAAAGATATGCCTTTAAATGATGATGAAATTATAAATAGAATTAATGATGCTGATTGTGTTTTATTAAGTTATACAAGCCACATTAATTCATATATTATGTCTAATTGTAAGAATATTAAATATATTGGTATGTGCTGCTCACTTTATGATAAAGAAAGTGCTAATGTCGATATAACATATGCAAATGAACATAATATTGTTGTTAAAGGTATTAGAGATTATGGAGATTTAGGAGTTATAGAATATATAATTCATGAATTAACAGAATTCCTAGAAGGATATAATGGCATATTTAAGTGGAGCGATGAGCCACAAGAAATATCAAGTCTTAAATGTGCTGTAATAGGACTTGGTACAAGTGGTACTTTAATTGCAAGAACATTAAAATTATTTGGTGCTGATGTATGTTATTATTCACGTACTAGAAAAGAGAATTTAGAAAATGAAATAGGAATAAAATATGTATCTTTAAATGAAGCTGTTAAAAATAGCGATGCAATTTTCTTAGCTTTAAATAAGAATGCGTTATTACTTCAAGAAGAACAATTTAAGCTAATGGAGGGTAAAAAGATATTATTTAATACTTCAATTGGACCGGGATTTGATGTTGTTTCTCTAAAAAAATGGTTAATGAACAAAAATCATTACTTCTTTGGTGACACTTTAAATACTATTGGAGATATTTCATTATGGGAATTAGAAAACACTAAAACAATTTCAAGATCTAGTGGTGGTTCTACTAAACAAGCATTTATTAGACTTGGAGAAAAAGTTATTAAAAACATAGAGGAGTATATAAATGAGAGAAATTAAATTAAATCATATTTACAAGCATTTTAAAGGTAATTTATACTTAGTTATTGATATAGCAAAAGATTCTGAAACTAAAAAAGATATGGTCGTATATAGAAGATTATATAGTGATAATTCATTATGGGTAAGACCATTAGAAATGTTTTTATCTGAAGTTGATCATAATAAGTATCCTAATGTTACCCAAAAGTATAGGTTTGAAGAGGTTGAATTAGAAGATAAATCTTTATATTTCTAACATATGGAAGAAATGTGAATTACTGGGCGTTTTTATTATAATCTTCTAATTAATAAGTTATAATATAGAAAAAGTTTGAGGTGTATAATATGTTAAGACTTGTTAATATTAAAAAGCGTTATAAAGTAGCTGATACATATGTTGAAGCTTTAAAAGGTATTAACTTATCTTTTAGAAAAAGTGAATTTGTTTCTATTCTTGGCCCTTCAGGATGTGGTAAGACAACAACATTAAATATTGTTGGTGGTCTTGATAAATACACAAGTGGAGATTTATTCATCAATGGTAAGTCAACTAAAAATTTCAATGGTCATGACTGGGATGTATATAGAAATCATAGAGTTGGTTTCATTTTTCAAAGCTATAATTTAATTCCTCATCAAACGATTTTAGAAAATGTTTCATTAGCATTAACTATTGCTGGTGTTTCTAAAAAAGAAAGAGAAGAACGTGCTAAGAAGGCTTTAGACCAAGTTGGTTTAAAAGGACAATATAATAAGCATGCTAATCAATTATCTGGTGGACAATGTCAAAGAGTTGCTATTGCACGTGCATTAGTTAATGAGCCTGAAATTCTACTTGCTGATGAGCCTACAGGTGCACTTGATACTAAAACAAGTGTACAAATTATGGATTTGATCAAAAAAATAAGTCAAGATAAGCTTGTTATTATGGTTACTCATAATCCAGAACTTGCTGAAAAATATTCAAACCGTATTATTAATTTACTTGATGGTGAGGTTGTTAATGATTCTAATCCTTATTTAGAGGATGAGGAAAAGCAAGAAAGCTTTGCACCTATTTTAAATGAAAAAGCTAAAATGAGCTGGTGGACTGCATTTAAATTATCTGGAAAGAATTTATTAACTAAAAAGAGTAGAACAGCCCTTGTTTCTATTGCAGGTTCCATTGGTATTATTGGAGTTGCTTCGGTATTATCTATATCAACTGGTGTTAATGATTATATTACATCGATGCAAGATGATATGTTATCAGGTAATCCTATTCAAGTAAGTGAGTCTACTTATGATTTATCTACAATTACTAAATTAATGACTCCTCAAGAAAAGAAAGATGTACTTGATAAGATTGTTATGGGTGAAGTTAATGTTGATCACACTTTAGATCAAATTTTATCTACAATTTCAACTACAGAATCATTCTCAATTAAAAATGATATTACTGATGAATATCTAGAATTTCTTGAAGCAATGCCTAAAGAATATTATGCTGATATGAGCTATACATATGGATATGAATTAGGTAATAATATTTATACAAATATTCAAATGGCTGGTGAAACAAGCGAAAGAAAGCTTTCATTTAATTCTATTATAGAAAATTATCAATCCGTTTTATCTACTGTTGATGGTATTGGTAAATATTCTGAATATGTAACATCATTAGTTAATGCTGTACATCAATTACCTGCTCATAATGATTATATTTTAAATCAATATGATATTGTTACAGGACATCTACCTACTTCAACTGAAGAAGTTTTACTTGTTGTAAATAAAGAAGATAAATTAGCAGATTTAGCTCTTGCTGAACTTGGATATTTTTCACAAGATGAATTTGTACAATATGCTAAGAATTCTAAAGCTATCTCTAGTGGTACTGCTGAGGCTAGCCATAGTGGAGATATTTCTTCATTTAGTTATGATACTATTTTAGGACATGAAATGTATTATTTACCTACTAAATATGCATATACATTTACAGGATACACTACTAAAATTAATGGACAAGAGCAAGAAATTCCTTATCCACAATTTAAATATAATAATGAATTAACAGATACAACAAATACCTTAAAATTAAAAATTTCAGGTATTGTAAAAGCTAAAGAAAATGTTAATTATGGTTGTCTAACTACAGGTTTATACTATACTGAAGCTTTATCAAAGAAATTCTATAATGATACATTAGAAGATATTGAAGATGCTACAAGTAGGAAGCCTACTTTCTCAGCTACTGTTAAAGCTGCTGGAAGTTTAACAAATAGCCAGTCTATGAAAGTTTGTACATATAATTATTCATTTTATGATTATACTAATAATAAAATGGTTGATAATGAAACAGGATATATAGGACAAACAAATTCTATGACTAGTATGCTAAGTTCTATGGATACAACAGGAGCATTAAGTGAATTGCATGGTAATGCTGGTAAATCTATATCACTGCGTTATATTGGTGGAGAGAAGAATCCTACTAATGTAAATATTTATCCTAAGAGCTTTGATGAGAAGAATGAAGTAACAGATTATTTGGATAAATGGAATGATAGTGATTATGAATTTGTAACAAGCGATAATCGTACACTTTCTTATAAAGATAGAAGTAAGGTAACATATACTGATAATGTAGGTGTGATAATTGCAATGGTTAGAACACTTATTAATATTGTTACAAGTGCATTAATTGCCTTTACTGCATTATCATTAGTAGTATCTTGCTTTATGATTGCAATTATTACATATGTTTCAGTTATGGAGCGTGTAAAAGAAATTGGTGTAATTAGATCTCTTGGTGGTAGAAAGAAAGATGTTAATCATTTATTCAATGCTGAAACATTTATTATCGGAACTATTTCAGGTTTAATAGGTCTTATTGTTACTGGATTAATTGGAGCTATATTTAACATAATAATGTCTTCAGTTGCTGGAGTAAATGGTATTTCTACTTTATATCCATATCAAGTAATTATTATGCTATTATTATCAATATTCTTAACTGTAATTTCAGGTGCTATTCCAGCTCGTTCAGCAGCTAAGCAAGACCCTGTTAATGCATTAAGAAGCGAATAAAATATGAAAGATAGAAGAACTAATTTATAGTTTATTCTATCTTTTTTATTTTTACTTTAAAATACAAAAAAATAATCGAATTATATGAAAAAACTCCTTGACTAAAGGTATATCTTGAACTATAATAAAAAGGCAATCAAATATGGCCCTGTAGCCAAGTGGTAAGGCACGGCACTGCAACTGCCCGATCGTTGGTTCGAATCTGACCGGGGCCTCCATATTTTGTACAATCAAGGAACTTTATGTTCCTTTTTTTTATTGAAAAATGTGATTAAGTAAGATAAAATGATTAAAAAAAGGAGAATTTATATGAAATTATTAGGAAATATTTTGTGGCTTATTTTTGGAGGTCTTGTTTCAGGAATAGTAAGCTATATAATTGGATTATTATGTTGTATTACAGTTGTTTTAATGCCAATTGGACTTCAATTCTTTAAAATAGGTAGCTTTTTCTTTTTGCCAATGGGTAAAGAGGTAGTTAATAAATCTGCAAAGACAGGTAAGACATTATTAAATGTTTTATGGGCAATATTATTTGGATGGGAAATTGCACTTGGTTATGCAGTTTCTGGATTATTATTATGTATAACAATAATTGGAATTCCATTTGGATTACAATATTTTAAACTTACAAAATTCGCACTTGTACCATTAGGGCATGATTTTAAGCAAAAAAAATAAAACGCGTTTGCGTTTTATTTTTTGTTTTTACTTATTTCTAACAATTCAGTACGTCTTTTGAAAAATTCTGCTGTCATTTTAGCCATTTCTTCTGGAGTATCTTTACCATTTCTAAGACTCCATAAAGATAACAATGAAGACATGATTGATACTTGAATATCGTTAAGATAATAATCATAAGTATTGTTTAAATCTTTATTTGTTGAAAAAGCTTCATTTAATATATATTTACAATTTTTTGATATTAAATATATGAAATCAATGTGTCCTTTCCAAAATGTAAAGAACGCTAATAGTTTATCAGACATTGTTTCTCTAAATTTCTCATATTCAGAAACAAATACTGATAATTTCCATGAAAGTACATCAGTTATTGAATCAAATAAACGATAAAATGTCATTCTTGAAACTTGTGATTCGTTTGCAATATCTGAAATTGAAATAGAATTTATTGGCTTATCTTCTAATATTGTACGCAATGCATGATAAATAAATTCTGCTGATTTTAAGCTTCTTTTGTCTGTCTTAACATGATACATATTTCATCACCTGTATATTATGTTACTATTGTATCATAAAATGAAGTTTTTTTAAATACTTGTCAATATATTTGTTGTTTAATTTTTATAAAACATAAACTGAGGATTATTTTTATATATCGATTATTATTTATTCTTTTTTTATCATCTGTTTTGTTTTATAATTTAAGTAATTATTAAAAAGTTAGGAATGATTATATGAAATATATATTAACTATAGACCAAGGTACAACTAGTTCAAGAGCTATTTTATTTGATGAAAAAGCTAATAGTGTTGCTAAATATCAAATGGAATTTACTCAAATACATAGAAAACCTGGTTTTGTTGAACACAATGCTAATGAAATATATGAAACAGTTATTGAATGTATTAAGAATGTTTTAAACGAATCAAATATTAATGTTATTGATATTGCTGGTATTGCACTTACTAATCAAAGAGAAACTGCTGTAATGTTTGATAAAGCTGGTAATCCACTTTGTGATGCTATTTGCTGGCAAAGTAAGCAAAGCGAATATATTGCTCAAAAGCTTATTAAGGAAGGATATGAAGAATTAATATACGAAAAAACAGGTCTTCATATCAATTCTTATTTTAGTGCAACTAAAATTAAATATATGTTAGATAATAATAAAAATGTTAGAGAACATTATGATAATAATGATTGCCTATTTGGTACAGTTGACACATTCTTACTTTATAAGCTAACTGGTGGTAAGTCTTATTATACTGATGCAACTAACGCAAGCCGTACTTTACTTTATAATATTACTACATTAGATTATGATGATGAATTACTAGATATCTTTAAAATTAAAAGATCTATTTTACCTAAGGTATTATCTAATAATTCTTGTTTTGGATTTGCAGAAATTGAAGGAGTAAGAATTCCTATTGTTTCTATGATAGGTGACCAACAAGCTTCACTTTTTGGACATACTGCATTTAATGAAGGTGAAATGAAGAATACATATGGTACAGGTTGCTTTATGCTTATGAATACAGGCAGTACGCCAGTCTTTTCTAAGAATGGTCTACTTACAACTATTGCATATATGATTGATGGTAAACCAACTTATGCACTTGAGGGTTCTGTGTTTGTGGCAGGTGCTGCTGTTACTTGGCTTCGTGATTCATTAAGAATCATTCAATCAAGTAAGGAAACATATGAAAGAAGTTTAAAGGAGCATGGACATGATTTAGTCTTTGTACCAGCATTCCAAGGTCTTGGTACACCTTATTGGGATAATGAATGCAAAGGGGCTATGTTTGGTATTTCATTTAATACTACACAAGAATCGGTTATTAAAGCTACTTTGGAAGCAATTGCTTATCAAGCAAAAGATTTGATGGAGGAAATGAAAAAGGAAACAAGCTTAACTAAAATTAGTTTATCTGTAGATGGTGGAGCTTCTGCTAATGATTATTTACTGCAATTTGAATCTGACATTATGCAATGTGTAATTAAGCGCCCTCGCCAAATTGAAACTACAGCTTTAGGTGCATTCTTTATTGCAGGTTTAAAGCTTAATATCTTTGATAATCTTGCCCAACTTAGAAAGATTAATGAAATTGATAAATATTATTATCCTATCATGTCAGAAGAGGAATCATCATCACTATATTCTAACTGGCAAAAAGCAGTTAGAGCTTGCATGATGTATAAATAAAAATTAGTGCTTATTTATTTAAAATAAGCACTTTTTGTTATATAATAATGTTGTTAAAATCATTTATAAAAAAAGAGGTATTTCATATGTTATTTGATGATTTAAAAAAAGCTAAAATGCAAGCAATGAAAGATCATGACGCTGAAGCTCGTTCAGTTCTTGAATCAGTAATTAGCCGTTCTATGTTACAACAAGTTGAACTTAAGGCTAATGGTAAAGAACTTACTGATTCTGATGTCTTAAACAATATTCAAAAAGTTGTAAAAGAACTTGAAGAAGAAAAGGCTGGTTTTCAAACAGCTGGTAGAAATGAAATCGTTGCTGAATTAAGCAAAAAAATTGAATTCATATCTAAATTCTTACCTAAGCAATTAACTGAAGAAGAAATAAAAAATATTATTTCAACTTTAGAAGACAAATCAATTCCTGCAGTTATGAAACATTTTAAGACTAATTATAATGGTCAATGTGATATGGGACTAGTTTCTCGTATTGCTAAGAATGCTTAATAATGATAATTAAGGGATCGTTGTGTTTACAAGGAGGCGCCATGCGTAGTGTATTTACGGATGGTGCCCTTGATTGTTTAATGGACCATGATATTTATTTTTCTGATGTGTACTCTGTATCAGCTGCAAGTAAAGACATGGTTTATTATCTTCTTGGGAAAAAGAAGGAGTCTTTAAATTTAAATTTATTGTGCTGCAAGGATGAAAATGTCATAAATTTAGGAAATGTATTATTTGGTAAATCCGCTTTTAATAGCGAATATTTTTTTAATAACTTACAAAAAAATAATTATCCAGTAAATTATGACGCATTAAAAAATAGTGATATCAATTTTTATATTGGTGCTACTAATCTAAATACTCATAAAATTGAGTATTTTACTAAAGAGAATGAAAATCTAGAAAAATGTATTCTAGCAAGTTGTTCAATTCCAGTTGTACAACAACCAGTTAATATAAATAATAATTTATATGTAGATGGTGGAGTTTGTGAAAATATTCCATTTAGTACTGCGTTAGAATCTAGCAGTAATAAGGTTGTATGTATTGCTACTCGTGAGAAAGGTTATAGAAAAAGTGCTGAAGCTGCGTCTAAAGAAAATTTCTTTATTAATATGAAATATAGAAATGAACCAGAGACATTGAAGCTTTTAACTTCAGTAACTGAAAGATATAATGAAGAAATGGATAATTTAGATAAATTAACTGAAGAAGGTAAATTATTTACAATTTATTTATCTAAGCCTACTGATGTTGATCATTTTGAAAAAGATGAACAAAAGCTTCGTGATTTATATAATGATGGCTATAATCAAATGGAAAAAAATATTGAACAGCTTTTAAAATATTTAATGTAAGGAGATTAATATGGGAGTTAAGGAAGCTTTTAAAAAATATAAAGAAACTAATGAACTTGTTAGTAAATATAATTATGCTAATTTTATTTTAGGATTTGATGTTGAAACTGATTGTCCTGAAAAAGATAAAGAAAGAAGCTATGAGGTTCAAGATTTCTTTCGTCAAAAGGCTTTAGATATTATTTTATCTAAAGAAACTCAAGATAATCTTAAGTATCTTTATGACAATAAAGAACTCTTAGAAGAATTTGAAAGAAAGCAAATCGAAGAAGATTATAAAGAGGTATTAAAGCTTAATAAGATTCCACATGATGAATTAATTAAGCATATGCAAAATGAAAACAGAGCGGGTCTAGCATGGAAGAGAGCTCGTATTAATTTAGATTATTCAAATTTTGAAAAGGAATTAAATGAACTTATTTCATATAATTTTAAATATATTGATTGGATGAAGAAGGAATATAAGCATCCTTTAGATATTTTATTAGATGATATGGAAGATGGATTTAATGTTGCAAAATATGATGAGTTCTTTGATTTGATTAAGAAAGATATCGTCCCACTTGCAAAGAAAATCTGTAGCTTACCTAAGCTATATAACACAAAGCTTGATAATATGAAATTTGATAAGTATAAGCAAATGAAGATTACAGAAGAAATTTGTGCAATGATGGGTTATACTAATCAAAATGGTTGTGTAAGAGAAACTATTCATCCTTTTACTAATGGTATAAATTCAAATGATGTAAGAATTACAACAGCTTATGATGAATCTTTATTCTTATCTAATATCTATTCTGTAATGCATGAGGCTGGACACGCTTTATATGAATTAGGTCAAGATCCACGTCTTAATGAAACTTCATTATTTGGTGGAACTAGTATGGGTATTCATGAATCTCAAAGCCGTTTTATGGAAAATTATTTAGGCCGTTCATACGCATTTACCAAAAAACTTTATTCTATTTTAAAGAAGGAATTTCCAGAAGAATTTAGTGAGATAACAGTTGATGATTTATATAAATATGCTAATTATGTATCTAATCAATTTAAGAGAACTGAAGCTGATGAATTAACTTATTCAATTCATATTTTAATTCGTTATGAGGTTGAAAAAGCTTTATTTAATAAAGAAATAACTCCAGAACAAATTAGTGATAAATTTAATGATTTATTTGAAGAATATTTAGGTGTACGTCCTTCTAATAAGCTTGAAGGTTGTTTCCAAGATGTTCATTGGTCAAGCGGATTTGGTTATTTCCCTACATATGCATTAGGTAATGCCTATGCAGCTATGTTTTATAACAAGATGAAGGAAACATTAGATATTGATTCATTAATGGAAGAAGGTAATTTCGCTCCAATAAATGAATGGCTTGATAAGAATGTACATACATTTGGTAAATCTAAGAAAAATCTTGAAATTATTAAAGATACATGCAATGAAGACTTCACTCCTAAGTATTATATTGAATACTTAAAGAATAAATTTGAAACCATTTATAATATTAAGGATTAATTATGTTACCTTTAATTATATTTTTTTCAGTTATATTAGTATTATTAATTTCTTTAATTATTTATTATGCATATAATCAAATCATTTGGTTTAAAGTTAGTAAATTCTATACTAAGGCAGATTTTGAAAATGCTATTAAAGAAATTGATAGATTGTATTCACATGCTACAAATTCTATCAAAAAGAAATTTAATGTATATAAAGCTAGTTCAGCCTTAATGCTAAATGATGATAATACATTTTTAGATACTATTAAATTAATTAATAAGAATAGTAGAACTTATGGACCATATTATTATTACTATCTGCTTGCGTATCTTTTAATGCATGATGAATATAATCGTGCAGAGGAAATCTATGGCATATTAACTAATGATTTGAATACTGGTCGTGAGTTTGATTTAGTTACTCCTCTTGCAATTTTACTTGCACATAAAGGAGATAGTAAAGCTTATAAAAAGCTTAGAGATTTAAAGAGAAATAATCATATTGATGCAACATTTATGAATGTTGCCAATAAATTTATTAGAGAGAATAAGAGAAATGATTAAAATTATTGATGGATTTAATTTTGATTTTGTTGATACACCATCTTTATTTTCTACTCTTAAAGAATATGAAAAAATTGGGTATTCCTTTGAAGGAACCCACTTTTTTTCACTAAAGGTTAGAAAAAATAACGAAGATATTTATATTACTGATCAAAATGAAAATGTGTTAAAAAAATATATGTATCAAAAATGTGAGATTATTAAGCCTGATTTTAGCCAAAGCCAATTAACTCTTGTTTCAGGTATTATTAATAACTTTAATGGTAAATCAAATTTTAAAGTAGATAAAAACATTTTTGATAAGAAATATAGCAGGGTTATATATTTATTACTTGATGGTTTAGGTAATAATATTCTAAATATTTTAGATGAAGATTCTTTTTTAAGAAGACATTATTTTAAATCTGGTATTTCTATTTTTCCTTCTACGACAGCTGCTGCTACTACTAGTATAAAAACAGGTCTTGTACCTTTAGAAACTGGCTGGACAGGTTGGTTTAATTATTTTAGAGAAGAGCATAGAAATTTAATCTTATTTAATGGTAAAGATTATTATAATAACGAGCAAGTTAATAATAATGGATTTAAAATTATGCCATATAAAATGTATTATGATAATATTGTTTGTATGGGTGGATGTATTGAACCTGATTTTTCAAATGAAGCTTATAAATTTAGTGATTCACTGGATAGAGCATTAAATAAGATAAAAAAAGGTTATCAAACTTTATATATTTATGATACTAATCCAGATGAATTATTACATCAGTTTGGTACTGAAAGTAGTGAAGTAAAAGAATGCTTAATTGAATATGATAAGCTAATTGAAAAATTTTATAATTCTCTACCTCTAGATACATTATTATTAATAGCTCCTGACCATTCACATATTGATGTTATCAACCATCCGTTTTATTTAAATAGCGAATTAAATGAAATGTTAGAAAGACGACCTGCAAATGATTCTAGATGTATTACTTTTAAAGTTAAAGATGAATATAAAAATATTTTTGAGGAATCATTCAATAAATATTATAAAGAATATTATTTAATAATGCCTTCTAAAAAAGCTGTTGAAGAAGGATATCTTGGCTTTAGTGATAAGGTTAATGATAGAATAGATGATTTCTTAGCTGATTTTGTAGCCATTGCAACTGATCATCTATATTTGAATTTGAGTGAAAATTCTCATATAATGGCATCTGCTCATGCAGGTATTACAAAAGAAGAAATGGATATTCCATTTATTGTTTGTAAGAAGTAATACTTAAAAAATTATTTAAGTTGTGGTAAAATAATAGATACAGGTGAGCATATGAAAGTTAATTTTACTAATAATATTGTGATTACTGAAGGTAATCATAAACACAAACTTGATGTGTCTAAATATAGAACATTAATTAGAAATATCTTTAAGTCAATTAATGACGAACATATTATGAATATAATCTTTGTTGATAGTGATACT
>JAEELC010000027.1 GCA_016288675.1 Acholeplasmatales bacterium
ATAAATGGATATACAATGGATAATATAGTAGATTCATTTAGCGATAATTTAGTAGTTGCTAGAAAAGAAGAAAATTCATTTTGGTTTGAAACTGTCAATAATATGACTTTTGATTTAATAAATAGGAAAAAGAACTTAGTATATCATTTACCTAGTATACACTATGGAATCGCTAATAATAAATGCTTTATATATGGTGTTCAAAATACATCAATTAGTGAATCGGATAAAAAGTTAGAAAGACCATTATATAAATTAAATAAAGGAATTGAAAATCCTGAGAATCATCCTTCATTTGTGCTCGTATTAAAGACATTTATTGATATGCTTCATAAAGAAGGCATTAATGATATTGAAGTACCTTTATTAGAAGTATTAAACTATGAATATCATGCTTTGATTGGTGAGATGACAAAAAATAAGTTCGATAGAGCTTGGAGTGATATTACTGATTTAACTGAAGATGAATTATTTCAATACGAAATAGAAAAGGCAAATTATGATAGGTTTGTTAATAAAGAAGATAAAATAAGTGAGAATAAAACGGATTATTTAGCTAAATTATTTTATCGTATAGAAGAGCAATTTGATACAATAAGTATAGGACAAAGTGATAACAGACTTGTTGTTAAAATTAAAAATGATGAAAAAAGGCTGTGATGTAATGGAAAAATATCAAGAAATTGAAAGAAGTATTATAAAAAAATACAGAAAAGAAATTTGGTCTAAATTTGTAAAGGGTGTAGCAGATTATAACTTAATAGAACCTAATGATAATATTATGGTTTGTATAAGTGGCGGTAAAGATTCATTCTTACTAGCTAAATGTATAGAAGAGCTAATTAAACATGGTAAATTTAAATTTAAGGCTCATTATGTAATAATGAATCCTGGATATAATAAAGAAAACTTAGATTTAATTATGTCTAATGCAAAAACCTTAAATGTTGATGTAGAAGTATTTGAGAGTAATATATTTGATGTAGTTAAAGATGTAAAAGAGTCTCCTTGTTATTTATGTGCAAGGATGAGAAGAGGTTTTTTATATAGTAAGGCAAAAGAACTTGGATGTAATAAAATAGCTTTAGGACACCACTTTAATGATGTTATTGAGACAACACTTTTATCTATGTTTTATGGAAGTGAGATTAAAACTATGATGCCTAAACTTCATAGTGACAATTTTGAAGGATTAGAACTTATTAGACCTCTTTACTTAGTAAAAGAAGATGATATAAAATCATGGACTAAACATAACGGCTTAAGATTTATTAATTGCGCTTGTAGATTTACAGAAGAACATTATCAAGAAAATGATGGTGTTAGTAAGAGAAAAGAGATTAAAGAATTAATAAAAGAGTTAAAAAAAATAAATCCTAATATTGATGATCATATATTTAAAAGTATGGATAATGTTAATTTAAGTTGTATACTTGGAACAAAAAAAGATGGGGTTTATAAAAGCTTTTTGGATGATTATGAAAAATAACATAAGTGTTAAGCTTATGTTTTTAATTTGTAAACAATTTGTATTTTTATTGTTTAAGTAAATATATTTATGATATAATAAATTTGACATAAAATATAAACATAAGGGGAGATTTATATGTATCATTTTGTTGGAATTAAAGGATCTGGAATGAGTGCTTTAGCTCAAATTATGAAAAGACTTGGGTATGAAGTACAAGGAAGTGATGTTGAAAAACATTTCTTTACTGAGTCAGGGTTAGTTGAACTTGGTATTCCAGTTTTACCTTTTAGTGAGGATAATATTAAAGAAGGTATGAAAGTCGTTAGAGGAGCTTCTTTTAATGATGATCATATTGAAATTAAAAAAGCTAAGGAATTAGGTGTTCCAGTATTTAACTATGAGGAATTACTAGGTAGTTTAACTCGTAAGTTTAAAAGTATTACTATTGCTGGGTGTCATGGAAAGACCACTACAACATCTATGATGGCTCATGTATTTAATGAAATAAAAGGAGCTAACTATTTAATAGGCGATGGTACAGGTTATTCAAATAAAGAAAATGAAACATTCATATTAGAGGCATGTGAATATAAAAGACATTTCTTAAACTATACACCACAATATGCAATAATAACTAATATTGATTTAGATCATGTTGATTATTATAAAGATATAGATGATGTAATAGATGCATATAATTCATATGCTAATAATGCAGAGAAAATGGTTATAGCTTGTGGAAATGATCCTTATACACATTATCTTGATGTTAAAAAACCAATATTTTTCTATGGAATTGACGAAGATAATGACATAATTGCTAAAAATATTGATTATAAAAAAGATGGAACTAGCTTTGAGGTATTTGTTGAAGATAATTACTATGGCTTCTTTGATCTACCAATATACGGTAAACATATGTTACTTGATGCACTTGCTGTAATTGCTGTATGCTATTATGAGAGATTTGATGCTAAGGCTGTTAGTAAAGCACTTAAAACATTTAAAGGTGCAAAAAGAAGATTTACTGAAACTAAAGTTAAGGATAATATTATAATTGATGACTATGCACATCATCCAAACGAGGTTAAAGCAACTATTAAAGCTGTTAAACAAAAATATCCTGATAAGAAATTAATAACTATATTTCAACCTCATACATTCTCTCGTACAAAAGAGTTTGCAGAACAATTTGCGAACATTATGAATTTAGCTGATTATTCATATGTTATGGATATACATCCAGCACGTGAGTCTCAAGAAGATTATCCTGATGTTACATCTAAACTTATCATAGATAAATTAGAACATGGTGAGGCTATTACAATAGATGATGTAGATAAATTAAAAGATTATAAAAATAGTGTTTTACTATTTATGAGTCCAAATGATATATCAAAATTAGAAAATGAAACAATTGAAAAAATGCAAGAAGGCTAATATTTAGTCTTTTCTTCTTGACTAAAAGTAAGTTGTTTGCTATATTATATTTAATAATCAAAAAAGGAATAGGGTGATTAATATGGCAAAAAAATTATATGATGAGTATGTCGAACAATGTGAAGAAGATATGGACAATGTAGAAGTCTCATATCTATGTTATAACGATTATGATGATTAAAACTGAGAATGGGGTACAAAAAAATGTAATAAGTGTTGTAATTGTTCCAACGGACATTTGTAATATGCATTGTGTAT
>JAEELC010000028.1 GCA_016288675.1 Acholeplasmatales bacterium
CAGGATCGAACTCTCCAAAAAATTTATTTCTTGGTGAAATTCACCTTTTTGCTCAAAATATTATGTTTAATCTTAATTAAGAATTAACCATTTTGTATAATCGTTTTTATTGTCATTTGTTCAGTTTTCAAAGACCTAATTGCTTTGTTGAATTTCTTCAACGCGCTCATTTAGTATACTCCAAATGACATTTAGTGTCAACAATTATTTTTGATATTTTATCATTTTTTTTGCCCTTTTTTATAAAGTAAAATAAATCAAAAAAAGGTGCATATAAAGCACCTTTTTCGTCAAAATTAGTAATTAACTTTGTCTTGAATGCTCATATATTTGTCATAAAGCTTTAAGCATTCATCACGATCTAATTCTGTTTGGAAAATATTTTTCTTTTCTTCTGTCATATTGTAGAAAATTTCATCACGGAAACCAATCTTATCTGTATCCTTAACATTGCATCCGTAATATACTTTATCAATATTAGCCCAAAGAATTGCACCAAAGCACATTGGACAAGGTTCACCTGTTGTATATAATGTACAACCAGTTAAATCAAATGTACCTAATTTAGCACATGCATCTCTTATAGCTTCCATTTCCCCATGACAAGTAGGATCATGCTTAAGAACAACCCTATTATGTCCTCTTCCTACAATTTCTTCTCCTTTAACAATTACACACCCAAATGGACCTCCATCACCAGCAGTTATACCTTTTGTAGCTTCTTCAATAGCTAAAAACATATATTTATTCATTTTGATCAGTCCTTTCTTTAAACGTATTATACCAAATCTAAATAAAAAAATAAATACTGGTGCAAGACCAGTATTTTACTTATTAAATAATCTTCTAATATCATTACCAGTAACATAGATGAATAAAGCAAATAATAATACGTATGCAATTAAATTAATAACAGCTTCCACCTTCTTATTTGGCTTTCTGCCTGTTATTAATTCATATAATACAAATACTATTCTTCCACCATCTAATGCTGGAATAGGTAATAAATTCATTAGACCAATGTTTATTGAAAGCATAGCCACAAAGAATAAGAATGCAGCAATACCTGCAGTTAAATAATTCGATACCATTGAATAGATACCTACAACAGAGCTCATATTCTTTAAGCCAATTGTACGAGCACCATTTGATGGAGCTACCAAAACCTTAAGTGTTCTAACAACTAAGCTAAAATATGAACCAGCTTTTTCAAAAGCTTGTTCCATACATAAAGAAAAATTTCTATATGTTGTTGGTGATACACCAAAAATATAACGAATTGATGCTACATTTTGTGCATTTAATACTTCTTTAGAATAAGCGACAGTACGTTTAGAAATCTTTTCTTGTCCAAATGTAACAAAACCATTTTCATCAATTGTACCTTCTTTAACTTTAAATGAAACAGTTAAAGAGTCATTTGCATATTCACCAGTTGAAGAATCATAAGCCCCTAAAATTTTGCTAATTAAATCTTCCCATCCGTTTACATCTTGATAATCACTAGATTCATCATATGATTTACCATTCCATAAAGATACTTTAACACCTGTGATTAAATCGCCACGTTTAACTTTATAATCATGTCCTATGTCTTTATCATCATATTCAATACCAACAGTACCTAATAAGGCTCCATTAACATTTTCTAAAGTTTTAGGTAGATCGTCATTAGTAATACCAACCTTATATAAATAAACAGTTGGTAATATTTCTTTTGTATGATTACCATCTAGATCACTATAAGTTAAAACAATTGGTTCATATGAATCACAATAGCTATTATTTACAGTTGATTGGAAATCAGTCCAAGACTTAATTTCATAAGTTTTACCTTTATATTCGATTTTTTCAAGTTTAGCACCGCTCTTAATTCCAGCATTAGCAAAAGCACTAGCTTCGCCAACCTCACCAATTACATTGGAATTAGCATTAGGTACTCCTTGTGCAAAGGAAGCAATAATACAAAATAATAAACCTAATACAAAATTCATTGCTGCACCTGCTATTAGAATAGCAATACGTTGCCAAATCTTTTTGGAATCAAATGATTCCTTATATGGAACTAAAGGTGTTTTTTCAGTTTTAGATAATACATATAAAGCGTTATCTAAAACTGGGTAGGTAATTAAATTATCTTCTACTTCAATATCAATTTCTAAAGGCTCACCATGTAAGCTTTTAAGTTCAACACGACGAACAATACCGCGAACATCTGCATGCATACGTGTATCACAAATAAATTCTGATACAGCTCCATCAGTTAAATTAAGACCAATTTCTTTATTCTTCTCAATGTAAAGCTCTGACTCATTACCATCTACCATAGCTACATATCCACCAAGTGGAATCCAGCGTAATGAAATAGTTGTTTCTTTACTTTTCCATTGCTTAATAATTGGTCCCATACCAATAGAGAATTCAAGGCATTTAACACCGCATTTTCTAGCAATAAAGAAATGTCCTGCTTCATGAACAAGAATAATTATACCAATTACCAATATAAACGCGATTATAGATACTAATACCATTAATCTCTTCCCCCATAAGTTGAATATATTTCATCTTGAATTTTTTTATCTAAAGCTAAAATATTGTCAATATTAGCTTCATCATTATATTCTTTATCTAAATACATTCTTATAATACGTTCTATGTCTAAAAATTTAATCTTACGTGCTAAAAATAAGCGTACACTAGCTTCATTAGCAGCATTTAAAACAGTTGGATATAATCCACCTTTTTTACCAGCTTCATATGCATAAGCTAGGCAAGGAAATCTATCTTGAGATAATTCAGCAAAATGCATAGTTGCAAGTTTAGCCAAATCTAGTGTTTCACTTTCAAAATCTTCATGATGAGGATATAAAATAGCATAACTAATTGGTCCTCTCATATCTGCAACACCTAATTCCGCTTTTATCATATGATCTTTAAATTCTACTAAAGAATGCACAACACTTTCTTTATGCATAATAGTTTTTATATGATCATAATCAATGTGGAAAAGATGGTGAGCTTCCATAACTTCAAAGCCTTTATTCATCATAGTAGCTGAATCAATAGTAATCTTTTCACCCATACTCCAGTTTGGGTGCTTAAGTGCATCATCACGTGTTACATCAACTAATTCTTCACGAGTTTTATCTCTAAATGAACCACCTGATGCAGTAATAATTAAATTTAATATTTCATCATGCGATTCACCTTGAATACATTGCCAAATAGCAGAGTGCTCAGAGTCAATAGGATATAAATTCACGTTATATTCTTTAATTAAAGAATTAATGATATCTCCTGCCATTACTAAAGTTTCTTTATTAGCTAGTGCAATATCCTTATGAGCTTTAATAGCATACACTGTAGGCTTTAAACCTGAGCTACCTACTAGCGCATTAATTAAAAGCTCATTTTCATGTCTATGAAGACTTGCAATATATAATAATCCTTCATCACCATATACACATTCAAAAGAAGAGTCTTTAAAAGACTCCATATCTTCTTTTTTTCTAAAGCATACGACACTAGGATTAGTTAAATTAATAATCTCACGAGCCTTGTTTAGGTCATGGCCTACGCTTATAGCTTCCACTTTAAAAACATCTTTATGTTTATTTAAAATATCCACGCTTTGTGTACCAATAGAACCACAAGAGCCTAATAAATATACATATCTCATATTATTATAACCAATTAAATGTTACTGCTAGCTCAGGAGTTATAATAGCAAGAATACTAAATATTGTAAGTAAGAACATTGCAGCGAATAATGCTGAATCAAATCTATCTAAAACTCCACCATGACCTGGGAATAAATTACCATAATCTTTAATTTCATAAGTTCTCTTAAGCTTACTAGCTACAAGGTCACCTAATTGAGAAATAATAGATGTAAATAAAGTAAATGAAAATAACATAAATATTATTTCAACAGCATTTAATCTTTCTAAAAATGCTGAATCAATAAATGGCGCAGCATGAAGTAAAGTTTTAGCTTCTACTGGTCCAAATAATGATCCAAACATCTTGCCATAAAATAATGCAAAGCAAGTACCAACAATAGTTGCAATTAATGTACCACCAATACTACCTTCCCAAGTTTTATGTGGAGAAATATGAGGGCACATCTTATTTTTACCAATCAAGCTACCAACAACATATGCAAATACATCTGTTAAAATTGTAATTAAGAACATATATAAGATAAATCTTAAACCAATAGATCTTAATACAGTTAAAGCGGCAAAACCAACACCAGCATAAATTAAAATAGTTAATGCTTTACCTATATCAGCACCATCAAATTCTCTATATACAACAAGTAATGAGAATAATACTACGGTACATAAAATTATCATTGGTAAAAAACCAATATTAATATTAAATGTCTTTAATATATTAGATGCAATTGTAGGATCTGCGTTCATCCAAATTCTTTGCCATTCTGTAACAGCAGAAAAATATACAAGTAGAGAACACAACATAATTATAAATTTAGAAATTCCAGGGAATTTCTTTTTCTTTTCATACATATGTATAAGTTCATATGATGCAATACATGATAACCCAATCATCATAATCTGATAGAACACAAACATTTCTCTCATGATTAGGACTGGAATAAATATTGCAAGCATGAATATACCAGTTATAGTTCTTTTTTTCATTATTTATTCTCCTTTAATCCACCAAAGCGACGATTTCTATTTTGGTAATTTTCAATCGCTTTTAGTAATTCTTCCTCATTAAAATCAGGCCAATATACATCAGTAAAATATAATTCAGCATAAGCAAGTTGAAGTAATAGATAATTAGATAATCTAATTTCTCCACTAGTTCTAATTAATAAATCTACTGGTGGTAAATCACGAGTATATAAGTAATTATATATTGTTTTTTCATCTACATCACTTTCTTTTAAACGACCATTATTTAAATCATGATGCATTTCAAGAACAGCGTTCTTAACTTCGTCAAGAGAACCATAATCAACACAAAGTGTTAAAACTAGACCAGTGTGATTAGCTGTTTCTTTCTCTAAATCTTCAATAGTTTCAAGTAAAGGGCGAGGTAATCTATCACGTCTTCCTACCATTTTTATTTTCGTAGTAGAATTAATTATAGAACTCTTATAACGTTCTATATATCTAACAGGCTTTGTCATTAAATAATTTACTTCATCACTAGGGCGTTTCCAGTTTTCTGTTGAGAAACAATATACTGTCATATATTTGACGCCAATTTGAGAAGCATAATGTGCAATATCTCTTATATTAAAGGCACCTTTTCTGTGTCCAAAAGTACGTGGCATTAGTCTCTTCTTGGCCCATCTTCCATTACCATCTAAGATAATAGCGATGTGTGAAGGTACTCCACGACTGATAATTTCATTTTCGTTCATAAAAAATCACTCCACTTTATTATAAATTATACAATACTTAAAGTGATTTTTAAAGTAAAAGAAAAAGGTGGATAAAATCCACCCTAAAGTACTAAATAGTCATTAATTCTTTTGACTTAGCTTCAACTGCTTCATCAACTTTCTTGATGAACTTGTCAGTTAATGCTTGAATGTCTTCTAAATAACCCTTTTCTTCATCTTCTGGAAGTTCTAATTTCTTTAATGCATCATTAGCATCACGACGAACGTTACGAACTTGAACCTTACCAGCTTCACCGTACTTAGCAACTTCTTTAACTAATTGCTTACGACGATCTTCAGTCATTTGTGGGAATACTAAACGGATACCATTACCATCATTTTGAGGAGTTAATCCTAAGCTTGATGCTGAAATAGCTTCCATAATAGCCTTTAAGCTAGTCTTGTCAAATGGCTTAATATAAAGTTGGTTAGCTTCAGGAGATGTGATAGCTGATAATTGTCTTAATTGTGTTTTAGCACCATAATAATCAACATAAATGCTATCTAGAATATTAGGATTAGCTCTACCTGTACGAACTGTATTAAGTTCATGATGGCAAGAATCTAAAGCCTTATTCATCTTTTCTTCATGCTCTAATAAAAGCATATCTGCTAGATCTGACATATAAAAATAATCCTTTCTTTTAAAATTTATTATTCATTATTATCAACAAGAGTACCAATTTCTTCGCCCTTTGCAGCACGAACAATATTGCCTTCCTTGTTCATATTGAATACTATAACCTTAAGGTCATTATCCTTGCATAAAGCAGTAGCTGTTGAATCCATAACTTGTAAATTCTTAGCAAGTACTTCAGCAAAGCTTAAATGCTTATATAATTTAGCATTTGGATTCTTACGTGGATCTGAATCATAAACACCTTCAGTACCATTCTTAGCAAATAATACTACATCAGCCATAATTTCAGTAGCACGAAGAACACCTGCTGTATCAGTTGAGAAATAAGGAGAACCTGTTCCACCTGCGAAGATGCAAACTCTGCCCTTCTCAAAATGTCTTAAAGCTCTTCTACGAATATATGGTTCAGCAACTTCTTGAATATTTAAAGCGCTTAAAACACGAGTAGGAACACCATGGCTCTCTAATGCGTCTTGAACAGCAATTGAATTCATAACTGTTGCAAGCATACCCATATAGTCAGCTTGTGAACGATCCATACCGATTTCTGATGCTGTCTTACCTCTCCAGAAGTTTCCACCACCAACTACGATACCTACTTCAATACCAAGTTCACGAACTTGCTTAATTTGTTCTGCAATTTCATTAACTGTTTTTGAATCTATTCCGGCAGGTTGGCTACCTTTTAATGCCTCACCGCTCATTTTTAATAAAACTCTTTTATACATTTTGATTTCTCCTTAACCACTCTTTTAAAATAACAAAAAAGAGGAGCAAAATTGCTCCTCAATTGATTTTTACTTAGATAAACCAGCTTGAGCAGCAACTTCAGCAGCGAAGTCAACTACTTGCTTTTCAATACCTTCACCAACTTCTAAACGCTTGAATGAAGCTACTGAAGACTTTGTATGAGATAAGAATACAGATACTGTTTCTTCAGGATTCTTAACGAATGGTTGGTCTACTAAGCAGATTTCCTTAAAGTGCTTGTCAACACGACCTGGAACAATCTTAGATTCGATGATTGCTTCTGGCTTTGGTTTTTCTGACTTAGCATTTTCATTTAGAGTTTCAGTAAGGATAATTTGAGTTTCCTTAGCAACAACTTCAGCAGAGATTTGATCACGGCTTGTATATTGTGGGTTGTTAGCAGCAATGTGCATAGCAACATCCTTAGCAACTGTTTCATCAGCGTTGTCTAAAATAACAACTGAAACAATTCTTCCACCCATATGCTTATAGCATCCGAATGTTTGAGCATCTTCCTTAGTGATCTTTTGAACACGACGTAAAGATACCTTTTCACCGATAACTGCTGAATCTTCAAGAATAATTTGAGATAAAGCCTTACCGTTTGATTCTACTGCTAAAGCTTCTTCATCATTAGAGAAGTTAGCATCAATTAAGATTTCACCAATCTTAGCAACTAAATCTAAGAACTTAGTGTTTTTAGCAGCGAAGTCAGTTTCACAGTTAACTTCATAAGTTAAAACTGTGTTACCCTTAACTACGAAATTGCATAGACCTTCAGCAGCAGTACGAGAAGCCTTCTTTAAAGACTTTGCCATACCCTTTTCACGAAGCCATATAACTGCCTTTTCCATATCGCAGTCTGTAGCTTCTAGAGCCTTCTTACAGTCCATCATACCTGCTTGAGTACGATCACGTAATTCTTTTACTAATTGAGGTGTAACTGTCATTATAATTGCCTCCCTGTTACTTACTTAGATTCTTTTGTGCTTTCTGCCTTTGGAGCAGCTGGCTTCTTTTGACCGTCCTTGTTTGCTGGTCTCTTTTGACCATCTTTGTTAAATGATCTCTTTTGACCATCTTTATTGAATGGTCTCTTTTGAGCTGGACGACGAGTTGAACCGTCTTTCTTATTGTTAGTGTCCTTAGTCATTTCTTCGTTGATGTTTAAATCAGCATCTTGGCTGTCATCAACCTTTTCAACAACACCACCGTTAGCTTCGATAACTGCATTGTTCATAGTTGCAGTGATTAACTTAACTGCACGAATTGCATCATCGTTAGCTGGGATAGCATAGTCAACATCATCTGGGTCACAGTTAGTGTCAACAATACCGAATACTGGAATGTTTAACTTTCTAGCTTCTAAAATTGCGTTGTGTTCCTTACGTGGATCAACGATGAATAATGCTTGAGGCATTTCCTTCATTTCTTTAATACCACCAAGGTTTCTTTCTAACTTTTGACGTTCAGCGATTAAACCTGCTACTTCTTTCTTTGGAAGAGCTTCATAAATTCCGTCTTCTTCCATCTTATATAAGTCATTTAATCTCTTA
>JAEELC010000002.1 GCA_016288675.1 Acholeplasmatales bacterium
AAAGAGTCATAGCTCTAAATGGTTTTAACGAGATCACATATGCGTCTCAAGGATTAAATAACTTTCCATCACTACTATTATACATTAATATTAAAAATAAAAAAACTAAGAGATTAAACTCCCAGTTTTAGTATACGAAAACAAGACTAGTTTAAAATGTAATTATAGGAACTTAAAAAGGAAAAGAAACAAAATGAGATTAGAATATACTGATACTAAAGAGGATAATAATATCGTTATATTAAAAAGAATTAGTTATAAATATTGTAATAATAAGGAAGGCATTATTTATACAAAATCTTTAAATGATACAAATGATATTATAACTAAATTAATAAAAAATATTAGATTTTGTGTTTTAAATAAAAAAAATACAATTATTTTAAATTTATTAGTTAATCCTTATTTTGATGAATTAATAGATTATATAAAATGTGGAAAACTTAAAAGTAAGAGAAAATTAAAATTCATTAATAAATATATCTTTAAATATTTATCAAATAGATATGTTAATGCTTTAAACGATAGTGAACTATTTGAATGCTCGAAGATTTATAAAGATAAGAATATGTATTTAAAATCTTTAGAAATGACTAATCTAATCTAAAAAAATAAGCTTGCTTTTTTGCAAGCTTATTTGAATTTATTCTTAAAATAGTAAAATTTTCCTTTTTTACATTTATATATTTTAAAAAAATATTGTAAAATATATATAAAGATAGGTGAAAACGATGAAAAGTGTTTGTAAAAAGATATCTTTAATATCTTTTATTGCTATATTTGGATTAATTATATTGTATAAAATTATTTCATTGGCTTTTGATTATAAGAGTAGCGGTGAATTTAACTATTTTGGACTGATTTTTGGATTACCTTTATTAGTTATTATATTTGTAATTTGTGAGAAAATGATTCATTCTCCTTATAAGTATAGAGATTTGGGCTTTATATTATTTATAACTAATTTTGTATTTATTATTTATGATGTAGCACAAACATTTGAATATGGCCCAAATTATAATTATGTCATATTTAATATTACATTAGTTATTTCAATATTGATGCTAATATTAGGAGTATTGATTAATATTTGGAAAAATAAATATTTATATATTATTTCATTTGTTTTAAATATTTTTCTATTGTTAGTTCCTATTATTTTTATATTTAAAAGTAATTCATATATCTTATTACATATTTTCAGTATTTTGATTTTAATAACTATAATTAGTTATTATGTTTTTGGTTATTTAAACATGTATATTAAATATAAGGAGGAAAGATTTGATGAAAAAATTTGATATAATAGGTTTTCTTGTTTCGTCATATACTTTTATAATAAGTACAATATTATATTTTATAATAACGCTAATAACACATAGCGTGGATTTATCTAATTATGCTGACTTTTTTGTTTTCTATTTAACATTACCATTAAGTATTTCTTTAATTGTTGTAATCGCATTTATTATATATTCAATAGTAGCTGTACATAAGAAACAGTATAAAAAAGGTATAACATTATTAATTAATACATTCAATATGTTATTATTTGTTTTGATTGTTGTTTACTTCTTTATGTATTTTTCAGTGAAAATGGTGCTTTGTATTGTTAATTTAACAACAATAATTTTAGTATTTGTATTCCCATTACATACAGAAAAGAAGAATACTTTAGTTGTAAGAATTGGTTTGATTATAACATTTATATTAAATATCATAAGTGTTTTCATTGCATTATATGTAATGCATAGATCTATAGTAAATACTTATATTATAAAAGATAGCTACGGACCATTCTTTGTAACAGTTGGTTATTTAAGTTTAATTTGCATATATCTATTTAGTTATATTTATTTTTTCATAAATGTAAGAAAAAATAAGGACAAGGAACAAAAAGAAATTCTACAAAACTAAAAAAAAAGATAACTATACACTTTAATTATTTTGTATAGTTATCTTTGTTGATTTGATCATTAATTTATGATTAATTAATTAAGCTGATTAATATCAGCAAAACTTCTAAAATTCAAAAATTGTAAGAAAAAGCTCCAAGGGAGCTTTTTTCTTTTATTGATTTTTGTAGATAATATTGTTAAAATAAATGTATCATTAAGTATTTGGGAGAATTATTATGAATATTGAAACTAGCCAATTTTTACTTAAGAAAGGTAAATATGTCAAAACATTTAAATCTAGATTAGTAGGTATGTTTATTAGTATTATTTTACTTGCTTATTTAGGCATAAGCACATATCTAAAAGCTCGTAATACGAATTTAAGAAATGTTCCAGATATTAATAGTATAAGAACTAAAAAAGATGTTCAAATGTTTTTTGATTACTATATTATTTTAATTTCTGTTATTACAGCTGTATTAAAGATAATATTTGGATTTATTTTATCTCTCACCAAAAAGAGTTTATTTGGATATAATCATTATATTTTAGAACGTATTCTAGAGCTTGTTTATAATATTGTTTTGTTAGCTATTTTTTCAATTACTCTATATAATACAATATCTTCATTTGGATTTCTTCGTGAAGATTTATCTTTTAAGCCTTGGGATGAGACTAGTAATATTTTAGCAGATATTATAATAAATCCTAGGCATCATAGAAGAGATTTATTAGCTTTAATAGCGACTATAGCTATTAATATTCCTCTTTTAATTAAGGTATTAGTATTTGCGATTAAAGAATTTGCATCATTATATTTAATGGTTCCATTATTTATTGTTGGACCTATATTATATTTAGCGTTAATTTTTAGCACTTCAAATAAATATGAATTTTCTAATTATGATGATGAATATTATTTATGTACTGTTACTAAAAAGGAAGGATTTTTACATTTTATTAAAAGATTCGTATTAATTAATTCTATATTGACATTAATTGGATATATTGTATATTTGATGTTTACTGTTGGAGATGATGCCTTTGCTCATGAGGTTAGACATATAAATGGACGTGATATACATCTTGTTTCAATTATTGTATTTATTGCATTAAATATTGTTGTAGTGTATATTACTGTTTTACGTATTAAATTAAGTAGCTTAAGACAAAAAGTATGCACACAAATATATGACAGAAGAAATAGTAGACGTATTGCTTAATCATTAGTTTATGATTTAATCAATTAAAATCAAGTTTGAATTGGTCATATCTTTTTCTCTTGAAAATGTTTAATAGTTTATATATAATATAGAAGAAATAAATAAAACTTTGATGAAAGAGTAGTAAATATATTTAAACTTTACAGAAAATAGGTGTTGATGAGAATCCTTAAGAGAGAATATATTGAATTCACTTTCTAGTGATTCTAATCAAATCCGGTAGTCCCGTTATAGACATTAAAGAGTAAGATAATTAATATCTTAAACAAAGGTGGTACCGCGATAATTCGTCCTTAATTTAAGGACGATTTTTTTATTTATTAGGAGGATTTTTTTTATGAGTATGAAAGAAGATCTAGAGCGTGCTCTAGAAGATGCAAAAGCTGCATTTGCTCGTGTTAAGGACAAAATTGAACTTGCTAATGAAAAGGCTAATTGGCTAGGTAAAAAAGGACCTTTAGCTGCGATTATGGCTAATATGCGTAATTTAACTGCTGAAGAACGTAAAGAAGTTGGTCAAGTATCTAATATAACAAAGCAAGGTATTAGTGACGCATATGATGCAAAATTAAAAGAATTAAATGATAAAGAAATTAATGCACGTATCGAACAAGAAAAAATTGATATAACTATGCCAGGATATACTTTTAAAAAAGGTACTATTCATCCATTAATGCAAACTATTGAAGATATGGAAGATTTATTCATTGGTCAAGGTTATGAAATTGCAGAAGGACCTGAAATTGAAACAGATACATACTGCTTTGAAAAACTTAACCTACCTAAAGGACATCCAGCTCGTGATATGCAAGATACATTCTATATTGATGCTGAACGTTTATTACGTAGCCAAACTTCACCTGTACAAGCTCGTACAATGGAGCTTAAGGAAGGTAAGCCAATTAAGATTATTTGCCCAGGTAAGGTTTATCGTAGAGATGCTGATGATGCTACTCACTCTCATCAATTTATGCAAATGGAAGGTTTAGTTCTTGGTAAGAATATTACTATGGCTGATTTAAAGGGAGCACTTCTTTCAATTGCTCGTAAAATGTTTGGTGAAGAACGTGAAATTAGACTTCGCCCAAGCTATTTTCCATTTACTGAACCATCAGTAGAAGTAGATGTTTCTTGTGCTCGTTGTGGTGGTAAAGGTTGCCCTACATGCAAAGGTACAGGTTGGATTGAAGTTTTAGGTGCTGGTATGGTAAATAATCGTGTTCTTGAAATGTCAGGATATGATCCAAAGGAAATTCAAGGATTTGCTTTTGGTGTTGGTGTTGAACGTGTTGCTATGCTTAAATATGGTATTGATGATATCCGTAACTTCTATACAAATGATATTCGTTTCTTAGATGAATTTAAGGAGGAACGTTAATTATGAAAGTATCAGTTAATTTCTTAAAAGATTATTTAAATTTAGATAATTATACAAGTGAAGATTTATTCAAAGCTTTTTCATATCATATTGTTGAAATCGAAGAAGCTAAAGCTTTAGTAGAAGCTAACAACTTAACTATTGGTTATGTAAAGGAATGCGAAGAAGTTGAAGGTACTCATCTTCATAAGTGTTTAATTGAAATTAAACCAGGACAATATAGCCAAATTGTTTGTGGTGCTCCTAATATGACTCAAGGTGTTAAGGCTATTGTAGCTTTACCAGGAGCTGTATTACCAGGTAATTTTGAAATTAAGCCTTCTAAAGTACATGGTATTGAATCAAATGGTATGTGCTGCTCATTACAAGAATTAGGTATTGATGAAAAGTTCGTTCCAGAACGTTTCAAAGACGGTATCTATTTATTTAATGATGATGCACCAGTTGGTGAAAATCCTCTTCATTATTTAGGACTTGATGACTTTGTATTTGATTTAGATTTAACAGCAAACCGTAGTGATCTTTTATCTGTTGAAGGTGTTGCTTATGATTTAGGTGCAGTTTTAAATCAACATGTTGAACCTAAGCAATTTAAGTTAAAAGAAACTCGTACAGAAAATCCTATGGATGTTACTGTTAAAACTAAAAAATGTACAAAATATTTAACTCGTGTAATTAAAAATGTTAAGATTACTGAATCTCCATTATTCATTAGACAACGTTTAATTTCAATGGGTGTACGACCAATTAATAATGTAGTAGATATTACAAACTATGTAATGATGGAACTTGGTCAACCACTACATGCATTTGATTATGATAAGCTAGGCAACAAGATTGTTGTAAGACAAGCTCGTGATGGTGAAAAATTAGTTACATTAGATGATGTTGAACGTGATTTAACTAAGGATGATATTGTTATTACTGCTGGTAAAGAAGCTTTATGCCTTGCTGGTGTTATGGGTGGTGCTACAACTGAAATTAGTAACAAGACTAAGAATGTAGTACTTGAATCAGCATTCTTTGATCCACTTTCAATCCGTAAGACTAGTAAACGTTTAGGATTAAAGAGTGAAGCTTCAACTCGTTTTGAACGTACAGTTGATTATGATAGAGTTGAAAGAGCTCTTAACTATGCTGCTTATTTATTAACTGAATATGCATCTGGTAAGGTATTAAAAGGTGTTTCTGGTGTTGAAAATGAATCTAAGTCAAAGATTGTTAGAATCTCTACATCAAAGATTAATAATGTACTTGGAACATCATATACAACAGAAGAAATTAAGAATGCATTTGAACGTTATCAATATGAATATGTTCAAAAGGGTTCTAATTTTACAATCACTCTTCCAAGCAGAAGAATGGACTTACTTGAAAACTATCAAGATATTATTGAAGATGTTGCACGTTTATATGGATATGATGCAATTCCTACAAAGCTTGCTGACACTAATTCACAAGGTAAGCTTTCTGATAAGCAAAGATATGTACGTAATCTTAGACACACAATGGCTGGTCTAGGTGTTAACGAAGCTATTAACTATTCTTTAACTGATGTTGAAACATTAAACGATTTCGTATTAGATACATTAACAAATGTTGAAGTAATGATGCCTATGCTTGACTCAATGAAAGTTATGAGACATTCTCTTGTTAATGCATTATTACGTAATGTTAAATATAATAAAGCTCATAAGCAAAATAATGTTTCTTTATTTGAAATTGGTAAGCGTTATTCAGAAAATGAGGAAACTTTAATGTTTGCTGGTGCATTTGAAGGTACATTTGAATCATCTCAATGGCAAGGATTAAAGACTCCAGTTGACTTCTTCTTAGTAAAGGGTATTCTTGATACAGTATTTGCTAAGTTTGGTTATAAAGCCACTTATACTCCAATTGATGATAAGCTACCTACTCTTCATCCAGGTAGAAGTGCATATATTTCAGTAAATAATAAGGTTGTTGGTTTTGTTGGTGAACTTCACCCACGTTATGCACATGAAAATGATTTAGATAATACTTATGTATTTGAATTAAATCTAGATTTATTATATTCAATGCATAATGTAAGCTTTGAATATAAATCTATTTCTAAGTTCCAAGCTGTTGAACGTGACCTTGCAATTGTTTTAAAGAAGGATATTCCAGCAAGCGAAGTTGTTCGTGTTATTGAAATGGTTTCTAAGAAATATTTAGTATCATTAAATATTTTCGACTGCTATACAGGAGAAAATGTAGCTAGTGATGAGAAGAGCTTAGCTATTAAATTAGTTTTAAATTCTCAAGATAAAGCTCTTGAAAGTGAAGATGTTGAAAAGGTTATTCATTCTATTTTAAATAGATTAGATGTTCTTCTTCATGCAAGATTAAGATAAAATATAGGTTCTCAGTAATTGCTGAGAACCATTTTTTTAATTTAATATATTAAAAGATAAGCATTTTGACTCATGAGTAACATTTGTTTATGTCTTTTTATTAAAAAAATATAAAAATATGTTATAATAATTAAGTTGATAAAGGAGCTATTAATTATGAGAAGCATTTATGATGTAAGTCCTAAAGAACTTGAAGAGTACTTTTTAGCAAAAGGTTTAAAATCCTATCGTGCCACTCAAGTTTTTGAGGCAGTATATAGACAAAGAGTTTCATCATTTGATGAAATTACAAATATTAAGAAAGAAGTTATTGAAGATTTAAAGAAAGATTTTACTATTAAAATATTTGAAGTAGTTGTACATCAAAAGAGTAAAGATGGTACTGAAAAATTCTTATTTAAGCTTGAAGATAATAACTTGATTGAAACAGTATTTATGACTCACAATTATGGTACTAGTGTTTGTGTAACAAGTGAAGTTGGATGTAATATGACATGTGCATTCTGCGCTTCAGGTATGCATAAGAAATTACGTAATTTAACTACAGGTGAAATGGTTGGTCAAATCATGTCTGTAATTAAAGAAAGTGGTAGAGAAGTTAGTCACATTGTTGTTATGGGTATTGGCGAACCATTTGATAACTATGACAATGTAATGAACTTCTTACACATTGTTAATAATGCACACGGATTAGAAATTGGTGCACGTCACATTTCTGTTTCTACTTGCGGTTTAGTACCTAAGATTTATGATTATGCTATGGAAGATTTACAATCTAACTTAGCAATTTCATTACACGCTCCAAACAATACTATTAGAGACCAAATTATGCCTGTTAATAAAGCATACCGTATTGAAGAGCTTGTAAAAGCTATTTCTGACTATATAGATGCAACAAATCGTCGTGTAACTATTGAATATATCTTAATCAATGAATTAAATGATTCAGTTGCAAATGCTAATGAACTTGCTGATTTATTACACGGATTAAATGTATATATTAATTTAATTCCTTATAATGAAGTTAAAGAAAAACCATTTAAGAGAAGTTCTAAAGAACGTATGACTAAGTTCTATGACACTTTAAAGAAACGCAGTATGAATGTAACATTACGTTTAGAGCAAGGTTCTGACATTGATGCTGCATGTGGTCAACTTAGATCAAATAATATGAAGAAATAATTATGCAAGGAAGAATAGTTAATTTAAATAGTGGAGTTTATCAAGTTCTAACTAGCGAAGGAATAATTGATGCTAAGGCTCGTGGTAAGCTTAGACATATGAGGCTTGATAAATTTTCTGAATTTAATAAAGGTAATGCCAATCCATTATCAAATAAAATGGATACTCAAATTGTTAAGGTAAGTCCTAAGGTTGGAGATATCGTTGAAGTTGAGATTAAGGAAGGTATTAATTATATAACTGAAATTTCACCACGCATTAATGATTTAATTAGACCTGATATTGCTAACGTTGACCAAATTATTCTTGTAATGAGTGCAAAAGAACCTGACTTTTCTACATATCTTCTTGATTTATTCTTGGTTAATTTAAATAGCAATAACATTAAACCTATTATTATCATTTCTAAGATTGATTTAGCAACTGAAGAGGAATTAGCAAAAATTAAAGAAACAATGAATTACTATGTGGAAAAGTTACACTATATAGTATTTTATGTTAATTCAAAGCAAGATAATTTAGATTTAACTGAAATTAAGAATTTGTTGAAAGACAAAGTAACTGTTTTATCAGGACAAACTGGTGCAGGTAAATCTACATTCATTAATGCACTTATACCAGGATTTAAGCTTGCTACACAAGAAATATCAAGTGCTCTAAATCGTGGTAAACATACAACTCGTCAAATTCATTTATATCCTGAATTTGGAGGACTTGTTGGTGATACTCCTGGTTTTTCAAAATTAGAAGTTTTAATTAATCAAAAAGATTTAGCTAGTCTTTTCCCAGATTTTGATTCATCAAACTGTCGTTTTAAGGATTGTAGACATTTACATAATTCAAAAGATTGTGGGATAAGAGAAGCAGCAGGAAAAGAAATCTTACAAAGTAGATATGACAACTACATTAAGATTTATGAAAAAATAGAGAAAGATAAAATGAGGTATTAGAAAATGAAAGTAGCTCCTTCAATTTTAAGTGCAGATTTTACACAATTAGAAAATAGTATTAATCGTACAAGTAAAGCGACTTATCTACATATTGATGTAATGGATGGTGTGTTTGTACCAAATATTAGCTTTGGACAATCTATTCAAAAACAAATTCGCCCAAAGTTTGAAAAAATGATTTTTGATACTCATCTAATGATTATTGATCCAATCAAATATATTAAAGATTTTGCTGATGCTGGTAGTGATTACATAACTTTCCACATTGAAGCTAAGTCTGATATAAATGAAACTATTGACTTAATTCATTCCCTTGGAAAGAAGGCAGGTATTTCAATTAAGCCTGCTACAAATCCGGATGTATTAATTCCTTATTTAAATAAATTAGATTTAGTACTTGTTATGTCTGTTGAACCAGGATTTGGCGGACAAAAATTTATGCCTAATTCTTTAGAAAAAATTAGTTGGTTAAAGTCTTATAGAGAAAATAATAAGCTTAATTATTTAATTTCAGTTGATGGTGGAATTAATGGAGAAACTTATCCACTTGTTGAAAATGCTGGTTGTGATTTAGCTGTTATGGGTTCTTTCTTATATAAGGCAGAAAATCCAAATGAATGGATTGAACGTATTGAAAAATAAGATGCTTTGCATCTTTTTTTCTTAGTTGTTAGTGTAAACTAATATTTAAAAAAGCTCATTTTTCTATTGTATTATTTTTTAATTATTGATACAATAGATGAGTACTTTCGTAAGGGAGTAGTTTGCTTGATAATCAAGCAGCTGAGCCTACATAATGGTTAATCCAGGTTCAGCTTTAAATAACGAGACTTACACCTTTTTTTGGTGAGGTTTCGTTATTTTTTTATAGGAGTTATTTATGATTTTAATGAATGTGGGTAAAATAATTGCAACAGGATTGTTACTTGGTCTTGGATTAACAATGGATGCTTGTGCCGTATCAATGGCTAATGGTCTTGAAGAACCAAAAATGAAATTGTCAAAAATGACTTTCATAGCTTTAATGTTTGCTATATTTCAGGCATTTATGCCTTTAATTGGCTATGCATTTGGGGCTGCGTTGTATCAAAATGTGCCTTTTATTGAAAAATATAAAATTATACCAATTCTTGCTTTAATTATTTTAATGTGCTTAGGATTACATATGATTATTGAAGGTATAAAAGAAAGTAAGGAAACCCCAAAAGAACGTGATAGTAAAATTGAAGCATTAGGAAAAAAATTAACTTTTAAGCTAATCTTTATTCAAGCAATTGCTACATCAATTGATGCATTATCAACTGGATTAACATTTAGTGATTATTCTATCATTAATGCAATTCTTGTCGTATCATTAATTGCTCTTGTTACATTTATATTTTCGTTTGTTTCATTAATGTTAGGTAAGAAGTTTGGTACATGGTTAGGTAATAAAGCTATTATTGTTGGTGGTATTATTCTTTGTTTTATTGGAATTGAAATTTTTATTTCTGGAGTATTTTTTTAAGAGCTGATATACATTAATATTTATACGGTTAATAAAATAATCTAGATTTAATAATAAATTCATAGTATAATAAGTTTACTTTGGAGGATTTTTATTATGGTAAAAGAAATCGTTAAGGATCAAGAAATCCTAAGCAAAATGTGTGATGATTTAACTCGTAAAGATATGCAAGTTGTTAGAGACTTAGTAGATACTATTAGATCAAATGAAGAATGTGCTTGCTTAGCTGCTAACCAAATCGGTTATACTAAGAGAGCTTGCGCAATCTCTATTAATGGTAGAGTTTTAGTTATGATTAACCCTAAATGTGTTGGTCATTCTCAAGACGGTATTGAATGTGAAGAAGGATGCTTATCACTTGAAGGTGTACAAAAGGTTAATAGATTTAGAACTATTACTGTTAAGTATACTGATGAAAAGTGGAATACAAAGACAGCTCAATATAGAGGATTTGAAGCTGAATGCATTCAACATATGTTTGATCATTTCGAAGGTATCTTAATCTAAATGTAAAGCTAGTTTAAAACTAGCTTTTTCTTTTATTTACATTTATTATGTAATATTAATAATTATAATTAATTTATAATAACTTTGAGTTATAATAAACTTAAAGAAAAAAGGAGATAAAGTATGATTATTAAAGTTGAAGTTATTGATAATAAGCATTTACGTTTATTAGAAGATGCAAAAAAAGGCGATATCATAGATTTAGAATCTGTTACTAAATTTGATGAATCTTCTATTTTAAAGACTATAGAAAATGGTACTAATATAATTTTTAATCAAAAATTAAAAGAACAACAAGATAATGATAAAAAATTATATGAAGCTGAACTAACTGCTAAATTATCCACATTAAAATCTGAAAAAGAAAAAGAATTATCTAATACACAATACAATTTAAATGAAAAATATAATCAATTAAAGAATGAGTTTGATTCTTATAAAAATACTACAGAATTAAACAAAGAACTTGCTGTTAAAAAATGTGAAGAAGAATTAAGAAAACAAATTAATAATCTTAAATCTACCTTAGAATTAGAAAAAACAAATAACGAAGCTTCTAAAAATAAAGCTTTAAATGAACAACAGCATATGTTAGAACAAAAATATAATAATTTATTAAACGAGTTTAATACTTTTAAAGCCACTGCTGATTCTATAAAAGAACTTGCTATAAAGAATAAAGAGGATGAACTTAATAGAAAAATTATTGCTAAAGTTAATGAAATAGATTTATTAAAAGAAACAACTGAAATTCAAAAGAACTTAGCATTGTCTCAACTTGAAGGAAAATTAAGAGAAGAATTTAATAATAAAGAAGCAGAATTAAATAAGCAAATCGAAGGCTTAACACGGGCTAAAGCTTCTTTAAATGTTAAACAAACTGGTGAAAATTTAGAATCATGGTGTAATAATACTTACTTAGAATCTAGCCAAAATGGGTTCTTTAATTGTACTTGGACAAAAGACAATGATGTTGTAAAAAATGAGGGAGAAACAAAAGGTAGTAAAGCTGATTTTATTTTTAAAATCTATGCTGATGAAACTCATAATGAAGATACACTTCTTACAAGTCTGTGTCTTGAAATGAAGGATGAAAATCCTGATTCTACTCATACAAGAACTAACGAAAGTTATTTTGCACAGCTTGATAAGAATAGAATTAAGAAAAATTGTAAATATGCTGTTTTAGTATCTAATCTTGAATTAAATAAGTCTAACGACATCCCTATTTATAAAGCTCCTGGATATAATGATATGTATGTAGTACGTCCAGCATATATGATGACTTTTATCAATATGGTTACTTCTTTATATAATAAATTTAGTTCTTTAGTTCTTAATAAAACTAAAGAAGAAATAGATTTAAAGGATAAAAAAGATATTTTAGATGAGTTTGACCAAATTAAAAAATCATACTTAGATAAGCCTATTCAAACATTAGTTGATTCAATTGAAGTCATCTTAAAGCAATCAGAGTCTATTAATTTGGCTAATGAGAAAATTAGAGAAAGTATCAATAAGATTAGAAATTCATATATTGATCAAATCAAGGATAAGATTGATAAATTTGAATTAAAATTAAATAGAGAAATTAAGAAAATAGATAAGCTTAATTAAAAAATAAAACACCGTAAACTATATACTTACGGTGTTTTATTTTATTTATATAGTTTTAGCCATAATAACGCAAAAAATTGGCCTAAGCCAATTTTATTTATGCGGTTAAAACTTATGCTCTATTAAGGTTACCCTTCTTAAGAGCTCTAGCAGAAACTTTTACTTTCTTAACTGTGCCATCTTCTAAAACGATGTGAGCAGTTTGTAGGTTAGCTTTCCAAGTACGACGAGATGCATTTAATGCATGACTTCTCTTGTTACCGAAAGTAGTTGTCTTACCAGTTACATAACATTTTGCCATAATTCAAACCTCCTTGCTCAAGCATTTGTTTTTACAAGCCTTTTTATTATATTCTAATTTTAATTATTATTCAAGTGGTATTTGAAAAAAAATAGATTTTAGGATAAAATAAATTATAATACTATCGATTAAAGCCCTTACAAATTAAAAATATTGATTTATTTGCATAGTATGGTATAATTATTTTAGCGTTATTTATCAATACGCGGTTTTTTTGCTCATTCAAATTGATAAAATTTTTATATCTTATATATATATTAGAAAATAGGACGGTGTTTATATATGGCTATTTCCTCAGTAAATGGCAAGATGTTTAAAAAGATGGTAACTAATGGAGCTATCAATCTTAAAAACAATTGTGAATATGTTAACTCGCTAAATGTTTTCCCAGTTCCTGATGGTGATACTGGTATCAACATGAGTATGACTATTGATTCTGGTGTTACTGAAATTAATAAATGTGAATCAGATTCAATCATAGACTTATCAAAGATTTTCGCTCGTGGTCTATTAATGGGTGCACGTGGTAATTCTGGTGTAAGCTTATCTCAATATTTCCGTGGATTATCTGTAGCAATGAAAAATCTTCAAAAGGACACTTTAGGTGTTGAAGATTTGATTTATTGCTTTGAACAAGGTAAAACAGTTGCCTATAAAGCATTCAAAGATCCAATTGAAGGTACAATGTTAACAGTAATTCGTGAATCATATGAAGCTGTTGAAGGTAAATCATTTGATTCAGTTGAAGCATTATTTGAAGCTTATTATGAAGCTGCTAAGGTTAGTGTTGCTAACACTCCAAATTTATTACCTGTATTAAAAGAAGCTAATGTTGTAGACTCAGGTGGTGAAGGTTTCTTCATTGTTCTTGAAGGTATGTATAAGGCTCTTAAGGGTGAAATGCTTGAAGTTGTTGAAGAAGCAGCTGATAATTCCAAGGAATATACTTATGAAGTTTCATTTAAGTTAATTGCTAAGGATTCTGAAAATTTCCAAGCTTCAGACCTTCGTTCTGAATTATCATTAGATGGTTCTGTTGAAGTTTCTGTAGAAAATGGAATTGCTACTATTAAAGCATTTACTAATGAACTAGGTAAAGAATTAAGCTTAGCTCAAAAATATGGTGATTTAGTTCAAATTGAAGTAAAGAACAACGCTTTAAATGATCAACTTCCTGAAGTTAAAAAAGATGAACCTCGTAAAGAAATTGCTTTAGTTTCTGTTGCATTTGGTGATGGAATTAAAGAAACATTTAAAGAATTAGGATGTTCAGTAGTTATCAACGGTGGACAAACTATGAATCCTTCTACAGAAAGCTTTGTAAAGGCTTGTGAAGAAGCTAACGCTGATAATGTTATTATTGTTCCAAACAATGGTAATGTTATTATGGCAGCTGATCAAGCAGCTAAGATGATTGAAGGTGTAAATGTTCGTGTATTACACGCTAAGACTATTTCTCAAGGTTATGCTTCATTAATGGCATTTGATGAAACTGTAAGCTTAGATGAAAACTTAGAAGCAATGACTGAAGCTGTTAAGGCTGTTAAGACTGGTGAAGTTACTTATGCTGTTCGTGATACTAACATTGGTGGTATCGAAATTAAAGCTAATGATTTCATGGGTATTCTAGATGGTGAAATTGTTGTTTCAACAAAAGAACGTTTAGATGCAACTAAGACTCTACTTGAAAAGGGTATTGATGAAGATTCTGCAGTAGTTACTATTTTTGCTGGTAACGGTACAACTGAAGAAGAAATTTCTCAAATTGAAGAATATATTAGCACATTAAACGAAGATGTTGAATGTGAAGTTGTAGATGGTAAACAAGATATTTATTCTTATATCATTTCTATCGAATAACAAAATGCAAGAATGATTGGTTTATCCAATCATTCTTTTTGCTTAAAGGGGAATCTTATGGATATAAACAACGATATTACATTACTTAAAGGCGTAGGTCAAAAATCAAAACTATATTTTGAAGAAAATGAAATTAGAACTATTTCTGATTTGTTTTTTACTTTGCCTAAAAAATATGATTGTTATATTAAAAAAGATTTATCCTTAATAAATAATAATGAAAAAGTAATATTTAATGGTGTTATTGATTCTTTTACTTATGCTAGATTTGGTTTCAATAAAGAAATGATAATAGTTTATGTTTTAGGCAAAGAGAAAATAAAATGCGTTTTTTTTAATCAATCATATTTAAGATTTGGATTAAAAAAAGGTAGAATTGTTTCTGTTTGTGGAACTTATTATCCAACAAAGAAGGAAATAATTGGAAATAAGATTATTTATGAGAATAAAGAATTTTATGTTAATGTAAAATATGGATTAACAGATTTTAAGGATTCACAAATTTCAAAATTTATTGATACCGCATATCAATCATATAATCCTTTATTTGAAGAAACATTACCTCCTTATTTAATTGATAAATATAAATTATTACCAATAAATGAATATTTAAAAAAATCACATAATCCTATTTCTTTATCAGATATTAAACAATTATATAGAAGAAGTCATTATGAATCTTTTTTAAAATATGCTGTAAGCTTAAAAATTTTAGAAAGAAATATAATGCGTCTACCTAAAACTAAGAGATTATTTGATATTAATAAAATTAATAATTTTATTTCCTCTTTAAGCTTTGAATTAACAAATGATCAAAGAAAAGCAGTTGAGGATATATTAAATGATATTTCAAGTGATAATGTAATGAATAGATTAGTAGAAGGTGATGTAGGTAGTGGTAAAACTATTGTTTCAGCCATTGCAGCATATGCTTCAATTTTATCTAAAAAGCAAGTGTGCATTATAGCTCCTACTGAAATTCTTGCAAAACAGCATTATGAATCATTATCAATATTATTTAAAAAATATAATATCTCGATTTCTTTATTAACAAGTTCAACTAAAGCTAGTGAAAAATCTATCATATTAAAAGCTTGTCAAACGAATCATTTAGATATTTTAATATCTACACAAGCCGTATTATATCAAGAGAATCCTTTTTATGATTTAGGTCTTTTAGTAATAGATGAACAACATCGTTTTGGTGTTAAGCAAAGAAGTTATCTTTTAGATAAATATAAAGATTGTGATGCTTTATATTTATCTGCGACTCCAATTCCAAGAACTTTAGGTTTATCTTTAATTGGAGATTTGAAAATATCAGAAATTCATACA